>NZ_JAOCLC010000023.1:0-65658 GCF_029845105.1 Stenotrophomonas sp. GD03654
AGGGGCCGGCTGGCCGGAGAGAGCCCATGAACCCTCCCACCGTGCTGCCGATGGCAGCGCTGTCGGTCGCGCTCGGCCTGCTGTTGGCCAGTGGCCATGCCGACGCACAGTCCACGTCTTCGCTTCCTGCGCCGCTGAGCCAGGCCGAGCTGTCACGCCTGGTGCAGCAGCAGGCGCTGCAGATCCAGCAACTGGAGGCCCGCCTCCGCGCCGTAGAGGGCGGGCAGGGCACTGCGGCCGCACCGCCCGCGCACCCTGTACCTGCGCTGGAGACGCGGGTGGCCGCACTGGAATCCGGGCAGTCCAAGCTGCCCAAGGTCTCCTGGGCCAAGGGCGCACCGGAGTTCAGCAGCGCCGACGGCAATACCGTTTTCCGTCCCCGTGGCCGCCTGTTCGTCGACGCCTCCAGCACTGACGGTTCCGCAGTCAGCGAACGCAACGTTTCTGGTACCGAGATCCGTTCGGTGCGCCTGGGGGCCGAGGGACGCTACGGCACCCTGGGCTGGGTGGTGGAGGGCGACTTCGCCGACAACGCGGTGGCCTGGAAGTCGGTCTACGCCACGCTGGACCACACGCTGTTCGGCCTGCCGGCCGATCTCACGATGGGCAACCGCTTGAACGACCGCGGTATCGATGGCTCCAGCAGCACCTCCAACACGCCGTTCCAGGAGCGCAACGTGGTCGGCACGTTGATGCTGCCACAGCGCGGCCTGTTTGGTGTCGGGCTGACCGAGCGCGTGTATGGAAAGGGGTGGCATGCCAGCCTGTCGGTGGCCGGCAACGACCTCAACAACGGCGGCACCGACAACGACAGCCAGACCTGGGCCACCCGCGTCCATTGGAATCCGCTGGATACCGCTGCTGCCACGCTGCATCTGGGCGCATGGGCCTTCCACGAGAAGATTCCCGCTGGGGCCAGCGGCGTGGTGCGCAGTTCGGCCATCGCCGGGCATTTCAACGATCTGGTCAAGATCACGCCGGGCACGCTGCTGGGCGCCCAGCGCAGCACCGCCTATGGTGCGGAACTGGCAGGCTTCTTCGGCCCGGCGTGGGCAACCGGCGAGTGGGGTACGCGAAGCCTGCGCGGGGCCGATGCCAGCGGTCGCTACGATCGCGACCACCAGGCGTGGGCGATCTCGGCCGGCTGGTTCCTGGCGGGCGCGCTGCCGTCCTATTCGGGCAAGGCCGGCACCTGGGGCAAGGTGAAGGTCGCCGATCCGGTGACGCGCGGCGGCAGCGGCGCGTGGGAGCTGAAGGGCCGTTACGAGGACGTGGACTATGCCGAACTGCCCAGTGGCGGTACCGGCCACGCGTGGACCCTGGGCGCGAACTGGTACCTCAACGATTTCAGTCGGGTGATGTTCGAAGCCGTGCGTTGGCAGACCCGCCACCGCAGCGGCAGTGCGGCGGGCAGGGATGAAGGCACCACCTTCAATACCCGCCTGCAGCTGGTCTTCTAGGGCCGTGGCGCCGCCTGCATTCTGGTCACAGCAGCAACAATGCAGCGATGAGTGCAGGCGGCATCACCAGCGCGCCCACGCGCAGGAAATCGAGCGCGCTGACATGCTCGCCTTCGCGACGCAACGCCATCAGCCACAGCATCGTGGCCAACGAGCCGGTCACTGACAGGTTCGGGCCCAGATCCACGCCGACCAGCAATGCGGCACGGGTCTGCGCCGGCAGGTCCGCCATCTGCCCCAACGAACCAGCCGCCAGGCCAACCGGCAGATTGTTGGCCACGTTGCTCAGCAGTGCCGCCACACCACCGGCCAGCCAGCTGGCCTGGTGCGGTGACGTCTTCGCCAGCGCCTGCAGCGCGCTGGCCGCACTCTGGATGGCGCCGGTCTGGGCCACTGCTTCCACCAGTACGAACAGGCCGGCCACCAGCGGCAGTACGCCCCAGGACACGTGACGCAGCAGCGGAAGCGGGCTGCGTCGCTGGCGGATCGCTACCGCCGCCACGCTCAACGTACCCGCACAGAAGGTGGTCAGGCCCAGCGGCCCGTTCAGGGCGGACGTGACCAGCAGCACCGTGCCGGTGAACAGCACACCCAGCGCACTCAGGCGCCCGCCCACGGTCAGCGGGCGATGCTTTGGCGCGGTCACCAGCGGCTGTGCGATCTCGCGCCGGTGCACCCAGCGCAGCACAAGATAGGTCGCACCGATCGCCGCCAGCGAGGGCAGTGCGAACTGCGCCAGCCACTGCAGCAGCGGCGGCATGTGCTGGCCGTACACCACCAGGTTGGCCGGGTTGGAAATGGGCAGCACGAAGCTGGCCGCATTGGCGATGAAGGCACAGACGAACAGGTAGGGCAGGGGATTGGCGCGGGCCGCCTTGCAGGCGGCGTAGACCGCCGGCGTCAGCACCACGGCCGTGGCATCGTTGGACAGGAACACCGTCACCAGCGTGCCGACCAGGAACACCAGGTCGAACAGGCGTCGCCCCGATCCGCCGGCATGGCGGACTGCGTACAACGCCAGCCAGTCGAACAGTCCTTCGCGGCGGGCGAGCTCGGCCAGCACCATCATGCCGACCAGGAACAGGTAAACGTCACGCCCTTCGGCGACTGCGTGCCAGGCAGTGCCGAACGACACGGTGCCGCTGAGCGGAAGCAACGCCGCCGCACCGAGCGCCCACACATACTCCGGGATGCGGAACGGACGGAACAGCAGGCCGACAGTGGCAACGGCCACCGCCATCCAGATGATGAGCGAAGAATGGGAAGCGAGCATGGAGTAGAGGCGTGCGCGGTGCCGTCCATCGACCCTGCCGCCGGTTCTCCGGTGCATCTGATCGGCGTGCAGGCGCCCGCTGCGATCAGTGCAAGTGCCGGGGTTGCGGCATCATACCGTGCCAGCCGCCCAGCGAATGCCCTGGCGCGGCGCGTTCCGTGACGGCCGCGCCAAGGCATTCAACACCGCGCCTACTGCGTCGCACACTCCACCTTGCGATCAAACTCGGTGCCCAGTACGACCGAGGTGATCGCAAGCGTTGTGCCCTTTCCGGCGCGCAGCGCAAACGGCACGTTCAAGCGGCTCATGTCTGCCCCGGCCTTGGCCAGGCACTTGAGGGGAACGCCCAGCCTGATCCACTCATTGCGCGGCGCCGCCGACAGCGCAGGGCCCAGCGCAACCTCGGCAGCACACGCCGCCCCGCAGGTAGTACCGAGTGTCACTGCGGATTCCGCCGGGAGCTGTTCGACACGCACGGTCGCTACCACGGAGAGCTCGCCGTTGGTCTCGCGCGACCAGTCCAGCGGAGTATTGGCCTGCAACGCCACCGTGGCCGGCGCCCGGAAACTGAACTGGCGTGCGCCCTCCTGCACATCGGTATTGATCGCGACCATCGCCAGTGACTGGTCGGCAGTTGTCGCATTGGGATGCACGACATCGGTCGATTCGCCATTGGCGGCAGTCAGGCGAAGCATCAGGCCGGTGCCGGCCACACCACGATCGAACAGGGTGCCACTGCCTGCGGCGTCCGGATCAATGCCCGGGTCCTCGGAAAGAGCAGGCAGGTCTCCCTTGTCGCCATAGGTCAGGCCGTATCCGAAGGCGAACTGCGGGTCGTAGTCCTTCTGCCCCACGTTGTTCTGGTACTGGTTGGCGCGGCGTGGCCACGAGAAGCTCAGCTTTCCGCGGAAATCGTGCTGCACCCGGCCATCGGCCCCGCGCAGAAGGACATCGGCCACGCCGGCGCCTTCCGATCCGGGCAGCCAGGCGGCCACGAAGGCATCGGCTACATTGATTTCGCGGTTGAGCCACAGCGGGCGCCCACCCAGGAAGACCGCGACAACCGGAATGCCGTCGGCCTTCAAGCGCTGCATCAGTTCCAGGTCGCCGGACTTGCCGTTCTTGAACATCAGGTTCGGCAGGTCGCCCTGGAACTCGGCGTACGGTTCTTCGCCGAACACCACGATGGCCACATCGGGACGGCTGCGGTAACGACCATCGGCCACCAGCTCGGCCTGGCCGCCGCCCGATCTGACCTGTGCCTCCAGCCCTTCCCAGATCGTTTCAGCATTCGGGAAGTCCTCGCGGCGCGTGCCGTCGCCCTGCCAGCTCAACGTCCAGCCGCCGGCTTGGCGGCCCATGTCGTTGGCGCCATCGCCGGCCACCAGCACGCGTTGCTTCGGCGACAGTGGCAGCAACTGATTCTGGTTCTTCAGCAGCACCAGTGATTCGCGCACGGCCTCCCGCGCCACCTGGCGATGCGCCGGCGCTCCGAGCAGCTCGAACTTGCCACCCAGTGCCCGCTCCGAGGGCCTGGGCTTGTCGAACAGGCCCATGCGCATCTTTACCCGCAGGATGCGGCGCACCGCGTCGTCCAGCCGTGCCTCCGGCAGGCTGCCGTCCTTTACGTGGGCCAGCGTGCTTTCGTACATGCCTTTCCAGCTGTCCGGCGCCATCGCCATGTCCAGGCCGGCAACATAGGTCTTCGCGCAATCGGTGTTGGTGCAGCCCTTGATCTGGCCATGGCCGTTCCAGTCGCCGACCACGAAGCCGCCAAACGCCATCCGGCCCTTCAGCACGTCGGTCAGCAATGGCTTGTGCCCGTGCATTTTCTCGCCATGGAAGCTGTTGAACGACGCCATCACCGATTGCGCACCGGCGTTGATCGCCGGCAGGTATCCGGCGGCATGGATGTCGCGCAATGCGGCCTCGCTGACCGTGGTGTTGCCCTGGTCCTTGCCGTTTTCGGTTCCGCCGTCACCGAGGAAATGCTTCACCGTTGTCATCACGTGGTGGTCATCAAGGAAGTCGGCCGCGCCGACCTTGCCCTGCAGGCCTTCGACGAATGGCCCCGCATAGCTCGCCACCAGCGCAGGGTCCTCGGAGTAACCTTCATAGGTACGACCCCAACGGTCATCCTGCGGAACCGCCACGGTCGGCGCGAACGTCCATTCCATGCCGGTCACGCGGGTTTCGGCAGCGGTGATCCTTGCGATCTCCCGCAGCAGTTCCGGGTTGCGCGCCGCGCCCAGGCCGATGTTGTGCGGAAACAGGGTGGCGCCAACCACGTTGCTCTGGCCATGCATCGCGTCGATGCCCCATATGATCGGGATGGCCTTGCCACCAGTGCGCGTGTCCATCGAGGCTTCCCAGAACGCGTCAGCCAGCGCCAGCCACTCGGCGGGCTTGGCGTTGTAGCGACCGCCCGGGTCGGACGCGCCACCAGCAAGGATTGAGCCCAGTCGGTACTTGCGCACGTCATCAGGCGTGACGCTGGCGATATCGCCCTGCACGATCTGGCCGACCTTCTCCTCCAGCGTCATCGACGCGATCAGTGCGTCGATGCGTTTCTCCATTGCCGGATCATTGGCCAGCGGCCACTTCGCCTTCGGCCAGTTGGCGGCTGTGATCGTGCCTGCTTCGCGCTGCGGGGCAGGGGCCGCGCCGATAGCGGGTGCCAGCGCCAAGGCGAGCGCGGCGGTCAGCATCAGGTGGTGTAGACGGAAACCGGGGTTGCGCTTCGCACGATCGGAATGACGGAAGTTCATGGGAACGATCATCTCGGATGGTTGGCTTGAAGGGGGCGTGCAGACCAGAAAGCAACCTGACAGCGTTGTCAGTCGAATTCGAGCATACCCAGCCCTTGAGACGATTGCTTGCTGCACAGCGGCATCGGATTTGAGGATAAAGTTGCATCTGCATCCACATCCCGTGGTGCGGGGTTCCGGTACAGATGGTGAGGCTATGACGGGCAGAGGGCGGGGGATGCCGGGACCTGAACAGGTACCCGCAGGCAGGCCGGGACGCGTGCGCATCGAGGATGTCGCGGCAACGGCCGGGGTCTCCATGAAGACCGTATCGCGCGTGCTCAACAACGAGCCGAACGTCTCCAAGAGTACGCGTGCCCGTGTTGATGCTGCAGTGGAAAAGCTGCGCTATCGCCCCTTGCCCTCGGCGCGTGTCCTCGCCGGCCGGCGTTCCTACCTGATCGCGATGCTGTTCGACAATCCGTCCTCGAACTATCTGATGGAGATCGAGATGGGGGTGCTCGATGCCTGCATGGAACAGCACTACAACCTGATGCTGGCGCCGCTGATCTACGACGCGGCCGATATCGTGGAGAAGGTCGAGTCGTTGATCATGCAGTCGCAGCTCGACGGCGTGGTGCTGACGCCACCACTGACCGACGACAGCGCCCTGCTGGAGCGCCTGGTCGACCTGGGCATCCCGTACTCCAGCATTTCGGCGAAGGAACAGAACCGGAACGTGGGCGTGGTGGTGGACGAGATCGGCGCGGTGGTTGCGCTGATCGCACACCTGGCCTCGCTCGGCCATACCCGCATCGCCCATATCAAGGGGCACGCCGCGCACGGCGCAAGCATGTGGCGCCTGGCAGGCTACCGTGAAGGCCTGCGCAGGGCGGGGCTGCGCTACGACCCCAGCCTGGTGCTGGAGGGCGAGTTTTCATACGAATCAGGCTACAACGGTGCCAACGCGCTGCTTGATCGACCTGATCGGCCGACCGCCATCTTCGCCGCCAACGACGATATGGCGGCGGGGGTCATCTGCGCGGTGTTCGAGCACGGCCTTTCGGTGCCGGGCGACATCTCGGTCTGTGGTTTCGATGACACGCCGATTGCCCGCCAGATCTATCCGGCGTTGACCACCGTCTGCCAGCCCACCCGTGAGATGGGCCGGCGGGCGGCCATGGAGCTGATCAAGGAAGTGCGCGAGCTCGGCAGCGGTGGTGTGGTCGATATTGACTACGCCCTGCAGGTCCGGCGATCCACGGGACCGGTCCGTCACGATTGAATGCGGTCCAACGGCCGGCCGGCGCGATCGGCAGGCCGCGCTGGCAGGGCAGGGGCGCGGCTCAGTGGCCCGCTTCGGTCGCCAATCGCTCCAGATCAACACCCTGGCGACGAAGTGTACGGCCGGCAGCCCAGGCGTAGAACGCCAGATAACAGAAGCACAGCACGCCAATGATGAAGCTGTAATGCACACCGACCTTGTCGGCGAGTGCGCCCTGCGCCCAACTGACGATGCCGCCGCCCATGATCATCATGATCAGCAGGCTGCTTGCCTGATTGGTGTGGCGGCCCAGGCCGGAGATGGCCAGGGTAAAGATGCAGGGCCACATCGTGCTGCAGAACAGCCCGACACTGATGAAGGCGATGACACTGGTCATGCCGGTGGTGAACATGCCGACCAACTGCGCCGCAATGCCACACACGGCGAAGTACAGCAGCATGCGCGATGGACTGCCCTTGCTGGCCAGGGTGGCGATGATCATCAGGACGATCACCGGCGCGTAGTGGAGGAACTGCCCGGAGTCGTGGCCTGATACCGCGTTCACGGCGAGGTAGATGGCGAACGCGACGAACGGAAGCACCAGCATCAACAGCTTCTGGGTGCCTGCGCGCACATCGAACGCACCTGCGGCACCACCCCAGCGGCCGATCATCAGGCTGGCCCAGTACAGCGACACGAACGGGGCGATCACCGAGGTTTCCAGGCCCAGTCCGCCCTTGCTCAAGGGCTGTTCAAGGTAGGCCGGAAGATTGTCGATGGTCGATACCTCCACGCCGACGTAGAGGAAGATCGCGATCATGCCCATGACCAGCTGCGGGTAAGCAAGCGCAGATCTGCGGTCTGTCTGGTGATCTGCCCCGGTTACGCCTGCGGGGACCGTCGCGGACAGGTCGACATGATTGGGCACGCTCGAGACCCGCAGCAGCACGGCCACCAGTACGAAGGCGGCGCCCAGTACCAGGTACGGTATCTTTACGCTCTCGATGCTGGCCTCTGTATTGCCCGCTGACACACTGCCGAAGATGGCAATGCTCACCAGCAGTGGGCCCACTGTTGCCCCCAGGTTGTTGACGCCGCCGGCCATCGTCAGGCGCTGCGATCCGGTGGCCGGGTCACCCATGATCACCGCCAGCGTATTGGCCGCGATCTGCTGGAGGGAGAAGCCGAGGCCCACGATGAACAGGCCGGAAAGCATCAGTGCAAACGAGCCGGTGTTGGCTGCTGGATAGAAGAGCAGGGCGCCCAGTGCCGAGACCAGCAGGCCGATGCAGATGCCGTTGCGATAGCCCACCCGATGCAGCAGGTCGGTGCCGATGGCACGTGAAACGGCGATGTAGATCAGTGAACCAGCGGTGTAGGCAACGTAGAAGGCCATCGCCACGTACATGCTCTGCGCCTGGCTGAGATGGAACGCCTTCTTGAACACCGGAATGAGGATGCCGTTGCTTGCGGCAACGAAGCCCCAGAAGAAGAAGACCGTGATGAGTACACCGAACTGCGACCAGCGGGTTGTGTGTTTCATGATTCTCATGTCATGTCGTACAGGACGACGCCCTGCGCGTTGACGCACAGGGCGGGAACAGGTGGGTGCATGGGGAGGGCCGGCGAACCCGGCCCTCCTTCATGGCGGTGTTGCTCAGAACTGGTAACGCAGGCGCAGGCCGTAGCTGCGCGGATCGTTCAGGAAGCGAACGTTGATGCCCGATCCGACCAGCGCCTTCTGCGAGACGTCGTTGCCGAGCAGGTTGTTGCCCCATGCTTCGACCCGCCAATTGCCGCTCAGTGACGTAAACCCGATGCCGGCGTTCAAGGTGGTCTCGCCGCGCTGACGGTCCGGGAAGCCTGCGGCAGCAGCGCTCTGCGTGCGGTCATGAACCAGTTCGCCAGTGACCGCATCCTTGCGGATGAACTCCACGTCCCGGTTGTTGTACTGGGTCAGGAAGAAGGCCGATCGGTACGAGGCCAGCAACTGCCAGTCGAAGGTACCGAAGCGCAGCTCGGTCGTGTGCTGCAGGCGCACGTTGAAGGTGAGCTTCGAGGCCAGCGGCAGTTCATTGCCGGACAGGTCGATCAACGAAGTGGCACCACCGGCGTCGTAGTTCTGGCTGCGGACATCGGCGACGGTGCCGCGCTTGATCTCACTATCCATCCAGAGTGCATTGATGTTGACCATGAAGTTGTGCGGGAAGCGCAGGCTGCTTTCCGCCTCCAGGCCATACACCGCCGACTTGCCGACATTGCGGTTGACCAGCGCATAGCCAGTGGCTTCGCCAGTGGTCGGGTTGGTGGCGATCACCGCCAGGTCCTGGAACACCTGGTCGCTGTAGTCGTAATAGAAGCCGCTGACGTTGAAGGTCGAGGTTCGGCCCAGCATCTGGAACGAGTTCTTGCTGCCGATTTCGTAGGCAATGATCGATTCGGGCTTGAACGTCTCCGGAATCTCCTTCGGATCGAACGTGTCGTTGAAGCCGCCCGCCTTGTGGCCGGTCGACACCAAGCCGTACAGCAGGCTGTCGTCGCTCACGTCGTACTCGAAACCCGCGCGCCAGTCGGTAAAGCTGAACTTGCTCCTGCCGAACTGCTGGGCAGGAATCGCGCTGACCTGGGCCCAGCTCTGGTACGGGCAGTCGACGGTGTCGCCGCCGATGTCGGGACGATCCACACACCCGAAGGGGCCGCCGTCGGGCACCGCACCGATCTGCTGCAGCAACGTATCATTGCGACCGTGACGCAGCACGCCCTGCAGCAGGAAACGGGCCATCTCGGCTTGCGAGGTGATGTTGCTGACATCAAAATTCGGGCGGCTCATGAAGGCCGGCTCGAAGCCCGGAGTTCCCAATCGCGTGGCGAAGTCGCCGCCCTGGCCGGGCAGGCCCAGCGACCAGTTGCCGCCGATGCCGTAACGCGACTTCTTCTCTTCGGAGTATCGCAGGCCGCCCTTCAACCGCAGGCGATCTGTGACGTCGAAGGTACCGTCGGCAAATATCGCCGAAGATTTGCCGTTGACCTTGGGCATTGTGAACTCGGTGCCCGAGTACCAGCGTCCCTTGTCGACCAGCGAGAGATAGCCGACCCGCTGGTCCTCATTGAAATGGAACAGGCCGGTGGTCCAGCGCAGCCGCGCGTCCTGGTCCGAGGTGAAGCGGAGCTCGTGCACCTGCGACTCCGACTCGGTCAGCCAATACTGCGTGGAGTAGTTGTCGTAGTCGATGCCACCCGGGTTGCTGGGCGATACCGGATCGATGTTGCGGCCCGGCCAGAGGATGCCTTCGCTCTGCGCATTGGTCTGGCGGTAGTCCACGTTGCGGTAGCTGCCGTTGTACTCCACCGCCACCTTGCCGAAGTCGTAGGAAATGCTGGTCTGCGCCCCCCAGTTGGTGCTGTCGAGCTTGCCCTGCGCGCCACGGTAGATGATCTTGCGCAGGTCGACATCGTCCGGCAGATAACCGGCCTTCGCGGCAGTGTAGACGTTGGCACCGGGATAGCCCGTGCCGCCTTCCTTGCCGATGTCGGCCATGGCGAAGATCGAGAGCTTGTCATCCGGCTGGTAGAGGAACGACAGGCGTGCCCCCCGATCGTCCTGCACGCCTGCCGGTTCCAGGTCCTGCGCGCGCCCCGCATTCTTGAACGGAGAGTCCTTCTCCACCTTGTAGCCGGCCACGCGGAAGGCCGCGCCACCGCCGATCGGCAGGTTCAGTGCGAACTCGCCACCCCGGTGGTCACGATTACCGACTTCGGCCTGTACATATCCGCCGAAGGCTTCCAGATCAGGACGTTTGGTGATGATGTTGAGCGTGCCGGCCAGTGCATTTCGACCGCGCAGTGTGCCCTGCGGGCCCTTGTTGATTTCCACGCGCTCGACATCGTAGAACATGCCGCCCAGACCGCGCGGTCGCGCAATGTAGGCCCCGTTGATGTGAGGCGCGGCACCCGGATCACCCAGCTCGGTATTGTTCGAAGAGCCCACGCCGCGGATGAAGATCTCCAGGTTGCCTTCCTGGTTGGCCATGCTCATGCCCGGCACCAGGGCCTGGATGTTGCGCAGCTCATTGTTGATGCCCAGCGCACGCGTATCGTCCGCGGAAATTGCCTGGGCGGTACCTGCATATTTCTGCAGGTCCTGTTCCCGACGTTCGACAGTGACGATGACGGCGTCCAGCGTTGAGGCCTCCCGTGCCTCGCTGGTGGTGGTGGAGCTGCTTTCCTTGGCTGTTTGCGCTGCGACCGGCAGCGCTGCAGTGGCGGTGACGATGGTGGCAAGTATTGCCTGTGCGAGTCTGCTCTTCCTGAAATGGCCGGTCATAGGGTCCCTCTCTCCCCATAAGTGTTGTCTGGACGTTCCCGCGCCACGCGCCGGACGTGGGCTCTTGTAAGCGCCGCCTGACAACGCTGTCAATCAGAATGAACGATGGATGACCAGATGCTCGGGAAATCAGGCAGTTGAGCGATCAGCAGGGCTGCCTGGCACGCCGCATTTGCTGCAATGCGAAACGAAATCGAGCGGCGTTGCGCCCTGCCTGCGACTGCAACGGCCGGATCGGAACCATCAGAAAGGGGGCCGGCAGCAAGGGCCATCGGCTTCGCGTATCCGCTGGCGGGCTACGGGGCCATGCGGGTCGCGTGGTGCTGATGCTGCCACGTGGCCGGGCATGACTTCAGGCACTCGGCCTTGACTACAGTTGTAGTCAATGTGAGAAGGCATTCACCGGAAGAGCTGCCCATGAAAACTGCCCGATGGTTGTCCGGCTTCGCGGCCTTGATGCTGGCCCTCCCTGCTCTGGCCAGCACGACCACCACGGCCGACGCCGTCGCGATGATCGAACGCAACGCCCGTGCCGCGCATTCCGACGCGGTGCTTGTCTGGAAGGATGGAAAAACACTGCTGGAGCTACAGCCAGAGACCGGCGAAGAGCCGGCTCACCTCATGTCGGCCACCAAGTCGGTGGTGGCGCTGGCCATCATGCTCCTGCTGGACGACGGAAAACTGGCCTCGGTCGACGAGCCGGTAAGCAACATCTTCGCGGAGTGGAAACAGGGGCGGAAAAGGGACATCACGGTACGTATGCTGCTGGACCATACCTCTGGCCTGCAGAACGTGGCCAACGCGGGGGAAGAGCTGGAAGCTGCGCCGGACCTGGTCAAGCTCGCGCTGGCTGCAGAGCTGAGCAGCGATCCAGGCGCCACGTTCTCCTACAACAACAAGGCTACCAATCTGCTGCCCGGCATTGTCGAGCGTCTGGCAGGAGAACCGATGGATGCCTACCTTGAGAAGCGCCTGTTCAAACCGCTGGGCATTGCCCGATATACCTGGTTGAAGGACGGTGCGGGCACGCCATTGGGCATGGCCGGATTGTCGCTGAGTGCCCGCGATCTGGCGAAGATCGGGCAGCTGCTGCTTGATGGCGGCGTGACTCCGGCGGGTACGCGCGTGCTGAGCGAGCGGTCGGTGGCGCTGCTGACTGGAGCAAGTGCCCGCTCCCCGGATGTTGGTTTTCTGTGGTGGCGCATTCCGGCATGGGAGCGCTATGAATTGAAAGGCCAGATGGCCGGCTTCCTGGCGCAGCATGAGGTCAGCGTTCCGGTCCAGCAGGCATTGCTGGCCACCGGGGGCAGGGTATTCGACAGCAAGAGTGCTTTGATTGCGGACGTGGCCGAACGACTTGGGGCGGAGTGGCCGCAGCACTATGGCAGCGAGATCACCCGTCGTGGACTCAAGCTGTCCGACATGTTCGACATCCAACGCGGCCCGACCGTTGCCTACGCCGCCAACGGTTACCTGGGCCAGCACCTGGTCATCGTTCCGCAACAGCGAGTGGTTGCCGTGCGCCTCATCCACCGACGCGACAGCCATCGCGCTCCACTGGATGACTACGCGACATTCCCGGCGGATGTATTCAAGCTGGCCCAGGCGCTTCAGTGAACGGAGGAGCCGGGCATGCGCCCGGATCCTCGTCCACTACTTCGTGCTGCTGGCCGGAGTGTCAGGTCTGGCAGGGGGCACCACTACTTCGGCATCAGCACGGTATCGACAACGTGGATGACGCCGTTGGATTGGTTGACGTCGGCGATGCTGATGCCCGCTTTGCCACCCTTGGCGTCGATCACCCACAACGTGCCGTCGTGAAGCGCCACGGTAAGCGGCTCGCCTTGCACTGTCTTCAGCGTGGCTTTTCCACCGTGCTTCCTGGCATCGGCCAGGAGCTGGGCGGAACTGAAGCGTCCTGGGACCACGTGGTAGGTGAGGATCCGGGTGAGCTGCGCCTTGTTTTCAGGCTTCACCAGTGTATCGACCGTGCCTGCTGGAAGCTTGTTGAAGGCCGCATTGGTGGGCGCAAAGACGGTAAAGGGACCGGCGCCATTGAGGGTCTCGACCAGGCCTGCGGCCTTGACCGCTGCCACCAGAGTGGTGTGATCCCTGGAGTTCACGGCGTTTTCAACGATGGTCCTGGTCGGGTACATCTCGGCCCCGCCAACCATTACGGGATCTGCGGCGAAGCTGGCGGAAGCGGCTGAGACGAGTACGGCGAAGCTGACTGCGGCGGCGATGCGCTGAAGAGCGTTCACGGTGCGTTCCTCGATAGGATGCCCGCACAGCGCGGGCATCCTACATACGGCTGGCGGGAACGCCTGGATGCACCAGCGTGATGCTGAGGCCGGCGTCGATCGAATCCACGCTACCGGACAGACGTGCGGTCATTGACCAGAGCCGGTCGCTGCCGCCCGCAGGGCAAAATGGACTGCGTGGGCATCATGAGCCTTTGATCGGCAATCGCGCGGACGAAAACGGACTCTCCTACAGACTCCAATCGACCCGCAGGCCGGCAATCAGCGCATTCGGCAGATCATGCTGGCGTGCGGGTTCGTTGAACTGATCCGGATGCACGATGTAGTGCAGGTTCGGCGCGACCCGAAGCTGCGAGGTGACCTGGACCCCATAGCTCAGCTCCATCATCACCTGGCTCCCGTGCGGGGTACCGCTGCCACCCGCTGCGGCACGGGCAAGGCGCAGGTTTTCCAGCGCGATGCCGCTGTACTTCTGCTGGGTGACCACGAAAGCGATGCTGTCCTGCGGTCGGCTTGCGAACGTGCCTTTCTGCACCAGGCCGGCCTGCAGGAAGTGATTCTCGATCAACTGCCCGGAGGTACCCTTGAGCGCGGCGCCGAAAAGGGTCAGGCCTCGACCACTGCCATCGCCGGTAAGCTGCTGTTCGAAGCGGGCGAACGCACCGGAACGACCGTGGCGTGTCGCATACTCCTGGCCACTGAGCAGCGCCGGCATGCCATAGGCATCGCGCAGCGGGTCGCGATAGGTCGAGTTGTCCTGCCAGCCACCGAGCTCGTACTTGGCTTTCAGGCGCGCCGACGCAGGGCTGCGCCAGCCGATCGTGTACGGCACGATCCACCCGGCGGCCTGGTTCGTACTCCATTTCAGGCCGTGCTGGCCGTCCTCGGCCTGGCTCGGGTCGACCTGATAGGCGCCGACGCGCACGTAGACATCCGGCGTCACCCAGGCCGTGGCATCGGCCATCCAGCTCGATACCGGCCACCAGGTGAAACTGCTGGTGCGGAACACGTAGGTCGGGTTGCCGCAGGCCGAGTTGCCTTGGAAGTACTGGCACAGCTCCGAACCGAGATGATGGATGTTGGCGACGCTGCGCCCGGCTTCCAGCACCAGTCGGTCGTTCAGCAGTTTCTGCTCGAGCGTCAGATTGGCCAGGCGCGTGCCCTGGCCGCCGTAGATTTCCTGCACCGAGGTGCTGTTGCCCGTGCTGCTGTTGGCAAGATTGGTGCCATGGCGGTTGATGCCGTAGGCCTTGACCGTTGCACCTCGCCAGCCAAACGCAGCGTCCAGGTTCATGTCGGCGCCGAACATCAACTGGCCGGCATAGGCCGTGCCGCTGCGCTTGCCGCCATCGAGCGTGGCAGCCGCTTCGCCGGTGTACGCCAGCTTGGGGATGAAGACCTCGCTCGCGTCGGTGGCTGCGGCCACGGACGGCAGGGCCAGCAGGATGGTCACCGGCAACAGGCGGCGGGAAGGAGAGGTCATGGGCGAGGTTCCTTTTACAGGGTGGGAGCCGTGACCGGCTTCTTGAGGACGCGCAGCGCGACCGCGGTGACAGCCACGCCGGCCACCAGCGCCAGCAGGTAGATGCCAAGATGGGTGACCGCGTTCGGGATCGGCAGCACGAACACACCGCCGTGCGGTACCTTCAGCTCAACACCAGCTGCCATCGAAATCGCACCGGCCACCGCAGAACCAAGGATCAGCGCCGGAATGGTGCGCAGCGGATCGCGTGCGGCGTAAGGGATCGCACCTTCGGTGACAAAACTGAGGCCAAGCACGCCTGCGGCACCGGCGGTGCCGCGCTCCTCGGCGGTGAAGCGGTTGCTGAACAGCCACGTCGCCAGCGCGATACCCAGTGGCGGCGTCATGCCGCCGATCATCGTCGCCGCCATCGGCGTATAGACCTGGCTGGAGATCAATGCGGTGGAGAAGGCATAGGAAGCCTTGTTGACTGGCCCACCCATGTCCACTGCCATCATTCCACCCAACAACAGGCCGAGCAGGATCGCGCTGCTGCCCTGCATGCCGCGCAGCCAGTCGGTCAGCCACGCCAGCAGCCCGGCGACCGGCGTACCGATCACGTACATCATCAACAGGCCGACCAGCAGTGTGCCCAGCACTGGCAGGATCAGCACCGGCTTGAGGCCTTCCAGGCTGCGCGGCAGCCGCAGCGCACGGTTGATCCAATACACGCCGTAGCCGGCGATGAAGCCGGCGAGGATGCCGCCGATGAAGCCTGCATCCATGTTGACCGCAACCAGTCCACCGATCATGCCGGGCGCGATGCCGGGCCGGTCGGCGATGGAGTAGGCGATGTAACCGGCCAGCGCCGGCACCATCAACATGAAGCCGGACTTGGCGCCGATCTGGAACAGCGACCACGCCAGCGTTCCCTTGTGCGCGTCATCGAAGGCATAGATGCCGCCGAGTGCGAACGCCAGTGCGATCAGCAGGCCACCGGCAGTGACGAACGGCAGCATGAACGACACGCCGGTCATCAGGTGCTTGTAGGGACCGGTGGCCCTGGTTTTCTCGGCCGTGCGGCCCGGAGTCGCGGTGCCCGCCTGCACGCCGGCCTCGGCCAGTGCCTTGCGGATCAGGTTCTGGCCGTCGTTGATCGCCGGCTTGGTGCCACTCTTGAACAGGCGCTTGCCAGCGAAGCGCGACAGATCGACTTCGCGGTCGGCGGCAATCAGCACCAGATCGGCGGCCGCGATTTCCTCGTCGCTCAACGCGTCCTGCGCGCCCACCGAGCCTTGGGTTTCCACCCGGATCGCGTATCCCAACGCCTTGGCCGCCTGCTGCAGGCCTTCGGCCGCCATGAACGTGTGGGCGATGCCGGTCGGGCAGGAGGTGACGGCGACGATGTGCTTGCCGGTGCCTGCCGTGGTTGCGGCCGACAACGGTGCCAGCGCTGCAAGCGGATCGTCCAGTACTTCGCCGAGGCTCGCGCGCACGATCTGGGCGTTGCCGAAGCGGGAGCTATCCGCCTCGCCGTCACCCACAAGCAGCAGCTGTGTCGCGGCGGAAGCATCTGCGGCTGGCAGCGCGCCGGTCACGCCCTGATCGCTGCGGATTTCGATCATCAGCTCGAGCCCGCGCTGGCGGGCGGCGCGGCGTAGCGCTTCGGCGGCGAGAACCGCTTCGATGCTGCGATCGCCTGCGGCGATGACTACGGTGGAAACTTGCATGGGAACTCCTGGAATGCTTCGGGTTCGTCCTTGCAGGAGGCACTGTGCGCTGCTCGAAGCCAGCAACAGCGCCTCCTGCAGTCGTCTCAATCCAACCGCTCGATCAATACGTCGCCGGTCCACTGGCGCACCTGCGCCGGATCCAGCCGTCGCGCGTCACCGCTTTCCAGGCGGCTCATCGAGAACGCCGTGGCCAATCGTGCACAGCCGGCCAGATCGAAGGAGGGCTCCAGCAGTGCGGCGGCGATGCCGGCCACCATGGCGTCGCCCGCACCGACCGTACTGCCCTGCGCCAAATGCGCTGGTCGCGCGACCAGCGCGCCGCCGCGATCAATGAACAGCGCGCCGTCGATGCCCATCGAGATCGCTACGAGCGCGACCCCGCGTTCGACCAGGACCACGCCCGCCGCCTGCAGGGCGTTTCGATCCGGCAACGGCGTGCCGGTCCAGGCCTCCAGTTCGTGGCGATTGGGCTTGACCGCGTAGGGAAGTGCGCCTTGTGCGCCGCTCAATGCAGCCCCAAGTGCGTCGCCGCTGGTGTCCAGCAGCACGCGCGCACCGGCGGCGCCGGCCTGTGCCTGCAAGCGCGCCCATGCGTCGGCCGGTAGCCCGGACGGCAGGCTGCCGGACAGCACCACCGGCAGGTTCGGCTGCAGCAGGGCGGCGAGCCGGCGCGACACCGCGTCCAGGTCGGCGTTGCCGAGTGCCAGCCCGGGCAGGTTGATGTCGGTGGTCTCGCCGCCATCCTCTTCGACCAGCTTGATGTTGGTGCGGGTGCGGCCCGGAACACGCAGGCAACCGTCGGCGATGCCACGCGCCGAGAACAGCGCACGGAACACGCCGTCGTTGCCGTCGCCGAGCACGCCCAGAGCCGTTGTCGGCACCCCCCAGTCGGACAGGCAGGCGGCAACGTTGATGCCCTTGCCACCCGCATCGTCGTGGCTGCTGCGGGCGCGGTGCACCTGGCCCGGCTGCAGGCGCGCCAGGCGCACGGTCTGGTCGATCGCCGGGTTGAGGGTGATGGTGACGGCGCCGGCGTTCATGCGCGGGCTCCGTCGAGGGCGCGCACCTGCTCGGCGGTTTCGCAGTCCAGCGCCGTCGCAGCCAGCGCTTGCAGATCGGCCAGCGCGCTGCCACGCAGCCGCGCCTTCACGGCTGGGATGTCGTTCGGGGTCATCGACAGCTCGTCCACGCCCAGGCCGGCCAGCAGCAGTGCGCCGAACGGATCGCCGGCCAGTCCGCCACAGACACCCACCCAGCGCCCATGCAGGCGCGCGCCATCGACCGTGGCGCGGATCGCGCGCAGCACCGCCGGGTGCAGGCTGTCGGCCTCCGCCGCTAGTTCCGGGTTCTGGCGGTCGATCGCCAGCACGTACTGGGTCAGGTCGTTGGTACCAATCGAGAAGAAGTCAGCGTGGCGGGCCAGTACATCGCTCTGCGCGGCAGCGGCCGGCACTTCGATCATGATGCCGATTGGAACGTCGGGTGCCTCGAGTTCGGCGCGCAGGCGCTCGCAGATGGCGCGCAGAGCGACCAGCTCGCTCACCGAGGTGATCATCGGGAACATGATGGACAGGCGTTCGCCGTCTTTCGCCGCGCGGTACAGCGCACGCAGCTGCGGTTCCAGCAGGTCCGGCCGGCGCAGCAGCAGGCGCGCGCCGCGCACCCCCAGGAACGGGTTTTCCTCATGCGGCAGCTCCAGGTGCGCCACCTGCTTGTCGCCGCCGATGTCGAGCGCGCGGACGATCAACGGACGGCCGTCGAGCGCCTTGGCCATGGCCAGATAGGTGGCGTACTGCTCATCTTCGCTGGGCGTGCTGCCACGCTCGAGGAACAGGAACTCGGTGCGCATCAGGCCAACACCTTCCGCACCCTGCTCAAGCGCCAGCGGCACCTGGTCGGGCAGGTTCACGTTGGCGCCGATGTCGATGCGATGGCCATCGGTGGTCTGCGCCGGCTGCGCGCGTTGAGCCGCTTCGCGTGCGCGGATCTTCTGCTGCTCGGCGATCCAGGCGCGCGCCGAAGCAAGATCGGCCTCGGAAGGGGACAGATAGAGCCGCCCGCTGCTGCCGTCGATGATCGCCTCGCGGCCGGCCTGGATTGCCAGCAGTTCGGCGCCACCGGCAACCAGCGCCGGCAGGCCGAGCGTGCGCGAAAGGATGGCGGTGTGCGAGGTCGGCCCGCCCTGTGCGGTGGCCAGGCCAATCACGCGGTTGGTGTCCAGGTGGGCCGTGTCTGATGGCGACAGGTCGGCCGCGAGCAGGATGCACGGGTGCGCGGGCAGGTCGGACAGGCCATCACCGGCGGCAGCAGGATCCAGCAGCGACAGTACGCGGCGGCCAACGTCACGCAGGTCGGCAGCGCGGCCGGCCAGCACCGGGTTGCCCAGCGCCGCCAAGCCCGAGGCGATCTGTTCGATGGCCTGGTGCCAGGACCACGCGACGCCATGGCCTTCGACCATCAGCTGGCAGGTGCGGGTGATCAGGTCGGTGTCGTCCAGCAGGGCCGCGTGGGCCTTGAAGATCGCTGCATCCGAGGCGCCGAGCCGGCGCTGGGTGTCGTCCTGCAGCGCCGCCAGCTGCTGCCGGGTGCGGCTGAGTGCATCCTGCAGGCGTGCGCCGCCCTCGCCGAGCGGGGCGGGGCGATCGGCAACATCAGCCTGCGCGCTGGCCAGTACATGCACCGGACCGATGGCCAGCCCGGGGCTGGCGCCGATACCAACGATGGCAGCCTGTGCTACGGGTGGATTCCAGCCCGCGACCGGCGCAGCCTTTCGCTGTGCTGCACGCTCCGCATCGGCCTTTTCCTGCGCCACCAGCCCGTCCATGGTCTTGCGTAATGCAGCCAGCAGTGCGGGGGCATCGGCGCCTTCGGCCGAAACACGCACGGCATCGCCCTCGCGAAGCCCGAGCTGCAGCAGCGCCACCAGACTCTTGGCATCGGCCGCCTGATCGCCCGCGCGCACCTGGGCCCGGGCCGTGAAACCCCGCGCCGTCTCAGCCCAGCGCGTGGCCGGGCGCGCGTGCAGTCCGCTGGGGTAAGCGATGGACCAGTCGAAGTGCTCGGCCAGGTCCGCCACCGCCACGTGAGCTGCCGTGACCGCGACATCACTGGCCAGCGCATTGACGATGTCGCTCGCATCGGGGGTGGTGAACAACCGCTGCAGCGCGGCCTCGTCCTGGATCAGGCGGGTCAGCCTGCGCAGCAGGGTGATGTGGGTATCGGACTGGGCGGCAATGCCAACCACCAGGCGGGTGACCTGGCCCGGGTTCCATTCCACGCCTTCCGGCAACTGCAGCACCGCAATGCCGTCGCGGCGCACCAGGTGGCGGTCCTCGCCGAGCCCATGCGGGATCGCCACGCCATGGCCGAGGAAGGTGTTCGCCAGCGCTTCACGGCGTCCCATGCTGGCCTGGTAGTCCGGCGCCACGCAGCCGGCAGCGACCAGCATCTGGGCCACCTGGGCGATGGCATCGGTCTTGTCCTGTGCCCGCGCGTCCAGGCGGATCAGTTCCCGGCTGACGGGGGAAGGGGAGGTCAGGGGCGACAAAGCGGGCTCCGGGAGAGATGGCTGGGGGGTATTGGGAACGTTCCCACAGCACATTTCAATGTGCAGTGCACAAAAAGCCAATAGTGCTTTGGGGTTAGCATTGTCCTGTACAGCCATCCGGCCATGAACAGCGTACGTTTTCGGGAACGTTTCCAATGAGTATCAGCATCAATGACGTCGCACGCGTGGCGGGGGTATCCAAGTCCACGGTGTCGCGGGTGCTCGGAGGCGGCCCGGTCAGCGAAGAGGTTCGCGGCCGGGTCGAGGTGGCGATCCGCCAGACCGGCTATCGGCCGAACCTGCAGGCAAGACGGCTGCGCTCCCGCCACACCGGCATCATCGGGTTGATCGTGGCGGACATCCGCAACCCGTTCTTCACTGCGCTGATCCGTGCGGTAGAGGAGGTCGCCTATCGCGAAGGCCTGCGCGTCACGCTCTGCAACACCGATGAAGACCCTGAGCGCGAGGCGCTGTATCTGCAGTTGATGCACGAGGAGCGCATCAGTGGACTGATCTTTGCACCCACCCGGACCACGGTGGGGCGGCTGGAACGGCTCGCGCTGGATTTTCCGACGGTACTGGTGGACCGCGCCGCGCCCAGCGGGTCGATCGACAGCGTGGTGCTCGACAATCCCGCAGCGATGGGCGCCCTGGTCGAGCATCTGGTCGAGCGTGGTTATCGCCGCATCAGCGGCTTGTTCGGCAGCACCAGTACCACCGCGGCCGAGCGTCGTGACGGTTATCTCGCTGCGATGCGCACGCATGGGTTGGAGCCGGACTACCGTGAGGTTGAACCCACGGCCGAAGCCGCCATCGCGACGGTCGAGCAGTGGCTCGCTACGCCATCACGCCCCGAAGCACTGGTCACCAGCAACAGCCTGCTGTTGATGGGAGCATTGAAAGCCGCCCGCGGTGCAGGGCTGGCGATTCCAGACGCATTGGCACTGGCCGGCTTTGACAACGAACGGTGGACCGAGCTGGTCGTGCCGGGCATCACCGTGGTCGAGCAGCCGGTTGAGGAGATGGGGCGGGCCGCGATGTCGCTGCTGCTTGAGCGCCTGCGCACGCCGGAGCTGCCGGTACGCCGACTTGTGATGACGGGCCGGTGCGTGGTCAGGGGGTCGACGGCTGCGAGATAGCTCGACGCCCGATCGCGGTGAACCCTGAGAACGCTGTTCGGGTGTTGGCGGGCCAACCGCTGTCTGTTACAAGCGGGCTGTACACGCAGAAACAATGGATGATCGCCTTGTCAGAGCCTTATTCAGCGCTGCTTCGCCTGCAGTTGTGCCCCGAAGATCTCTCCAGATGGCTGGCCGCGCCCGTGCCCGCAGCATCCCGATGGTCCGACTGGCGACGCCTCGCCGGGCAGCGGTGCCTGGGTAACGGTCAATATCTGGCCTCATCAAGCGACGAGGCGTTGGATCAGCTGCTTGCGGACTGCCAGGCACTGCTGGCCCGCTACCCCGACAATCGCGCCGCATTGAAGGCCTTCCTTTCCTCCGCACAGGCGGAGAACATCCGGGTTGCCGCCTATGACCGCAGCGGCAGGCACTTTGTTGCAGGATCGCTGACATATTCGGAAAGTCTCTACGATCTCATCGCGTTTCTTGCTGTGGCACGGAGCGCCGCCGACTTCCTGAAGGCAGGCGACCAGGGTGTGGCGCTCATCCACGACTATCTCTGGGCCGAGGACGGTGAGCGGGAGACCGTTGCCGCGATTGCGCTGGTCGGCCAAGGGGAATCCAGCTTTCTGTCTGCCGCGGACCTGGGTACTGCCACCGCGCCGTTCGCAACATTGGTGGAGGCCATGCTGGAAGCCCATGACGACCCGGAGTTTCATCCGCGCAACCAGCTTGATCGACTTTGACCGACCCCAGGACCCCGACATGAACGGACATCACGCCCCCCATGCGCGCCGCCGCATGCGTCGGCTCCTCGCATTGGGCCTCTGCGCCCTGGCTGGATCCGCCCTCGCCGGAACAACGCAACCGGCACGCACCTGGCTTGTCAGTGGAGCCGAACTCATCACCCTGCTGCAGGGCAAAGGCGCTGATGGGTTCTGCGACGGCGAGCAGTGCCGGAACCTGTCCAGCGCTCGCGCCAGCGCCTATATCCAGGGCGTTGCCGATGCCAGCCACGGCCAGTGGTGTGGCCAAGGCAGGATTCTTCCGCATGAGCTGGTCGACCGTGTGTCCTCCCATCTCCGGCAGTTGCCCCGCGAGCGATTGCAGCAGGATGCGTCTTCACTGGTTGCCGAAGGGCTGCGGTCGGCATTTCCCTGTGGCGGCGGCGCATCACGTGGTAGCAGTGCCGAGCCCGGCAAAGACGAATGAAGCAGTCCGCGCCTACCTGGCGACGGTGCGAACGTCCTACACCCTCGTGACACGGTGCATTCACAGCCGCCGACATCCGCGCTTGCCACACTGCATGTTCCCTCCACAGCATGAGGTGCCCCATGGCTACCTGTGATGTCTGCGGCAACAACTACGACAAGAGCTTTACCCTGCAGCAGGGCGGGCGCAGCGGCACGTTCGATTCGTTCGAGTGTGCGATCCACGCATTCGCACCGCACTGCGCACACTGCGATTGCGCGGTTATCGGGCACGGCGTTGAAGGAAATGGCCAGATCTTCTGCTGTGCACATTGCGCCGGTCATGCGGGTGTACAGGGCATAGCCGACCGAGCCTGAGCCGACTTCAGCTCCCGCCTGCTTCCTTCCCAGAGACCAGCGAAGGAAGCCGAGCGATCCGGGCTGCGCCCGAACCGGCGAGCAGCGCCAGTGCGCGCCGCTTCTGGGTAGGCAGCCCCGCCACGACCTCCGGTGCCACCACGATGTCGAATTCCCTGGCGTTGGCGTCCAACGCGGTAGCCAGGACGCACGAATCGGCGGTCATGCCAGACAGGCAAAGGCGGCGCACTCCCAGTTTGGCCAGCAGAATCGGCAAAGGGCTGGCCAGGAAAGCAGAGTGCTTGGGCTTGAGCACGAAGTAGTGATCGGGCAAGGGCGAGAGGACTGTGGCAATACGCCCCGCCGGACCTCCGTCGCGCTGGCACTGCTCCACCTGCTGGCGGAAATCCCGTTTCCAATCCGAGAAATTGTCATTGGCGTAGATGACTGGCCACCCGCGTTCGTCAAAGTGATCCCTCAGGCGTCGGATCTGCCGGGCCGCGCGCTCTGCCGCAGGCGCCAGTTGCTGCGCGCCCGGAAAGTCAAAACGACTGAACATGTCGATGATCAGCAGGGCCGTCGATGGATCGTCTGCCATGGCTCAATCTCCTGTCTGGGCGTGTGGGGCCTCGACCGGTTTGGATTGCGGTGAATTCTTCTGGCGCAGGAAGATCGTCAGCACTACCAGGGAAAGCACGGCCAGGAATTCGCTCTGCCAGTTCTGCATCGATTCGAACCAGAATGTGCTGCTGCCCAGGTGCTCCAGGAAGCCGGGCGCCGGTAGGCCCTGCAACTGCTGCTCTGCCTGCTCGGCGCGCCAGCTTCCCAATGCGTGCAGCGCAAAGCTGAGCAGGAACAGCAGCCCGAACGCAATCGCCAGCGAATGACCGTAAAGCGTCTTCCACAGGCCACCGCGCCTGACCGGCCAGGGCGTGGGACCCGGCTCGATGCGATTCTGCTCCTGCGCAGGGTTCAGGGGGCGAGATTCGGCCGAACCACGCTGGCGCAGGCTGACCGTCAGCAGAACGTACATCCCCATCTGCAGGAATTCGCTCTCCCAGTTCTCGAACGTGGCGCTGACGAAGTGCCCGGTTGCAAGGTAGTGCCAGAGATCGATCGGCGCGCGCCCGTGCTGCATCAACTCTTCGTTGTGCACGTGATGCCCAGCAACTGCCTGCCCGACAATGAACACTAACGTGAGCGCAACCAGTACCAGGGAGAGACCGTTGCGTTTCCACATGCAACACCTCGTTCAGCCTGTTCCAAAGACCGCGCATGCAGCTTGCGCGGGCGGAGGACCATGACTCGTGATTGCTGCGCATCCAGAATGTGAGGCGGACTCAACGCTTCCCTGTGGGATCGGGATCTGGGCGCTCGTAGTCCTCCGGTACGGCCTTGGGGCCGTCGCCGTCGTCGGGCATGTCGTGCTCCTTCCACTTGGCTGCATCGTTGCGCCGTTTGTCCGGCGTGTGCGCCTTCGACTGATCATCCACGTCCGTGGTGGGATTGAAGGGAAGTTTGTCATTCATGGGCAGCTCCTGCGGCGGGAGATTGAAGCCTGCACCGGGCCGGGTTAACGCCACGACGCTGCACAATGAACGCCGCGCACACCGGGATGTCACTGAAGCGGGATGGCGGCCTTGCGATGCTGGCGTCCCGATCTCCTGGAGAAGCACGATGCAGGCGTTGACCTATCACGGCCGCAAGGATGTGCGTGTCGAGACCGTGCCGGACCCGGTGCTGGCGGCGGAGGATGATCTGATCCTTCGGGTGACCGCCACCGCCATCTGTGGATCGGACCTGCACCTGTATCGCGGCAAGATTCCTGATCTGCACGATGGCGATGTGCTCGGTCACGAATTCATGGGCGTGGTGGAAGAGGTCGGTAGCGGCGTGACCCAGGTGAAGCCGGGCGATCGTGTAGTGATTCCCTTCGTGATCGCCTGTGGTGAGTGCTTCCATTGCCGGCTGGCCGAGTATGCCGCCTGCGAAACCACCAATCCCGGCAAGGGCGCCGCACTGAACCAGAAGGGCATACTGCCTCCGGCCGCGTTGTTCGGTTACAGCCATCTGTATGGCGGCGTAGCCGGTGGCCAGGCCGAATTCGTGCGCGTGCCAAAGGCCAACGTGGGTCCATTGCGCATCCCGGAGGGCGTGGCCGATGAGCAGGTCCTGTTCCTTTCCGACATCCTGCCCACGGGCTACCAGGCCGCACTGAACGCAGGGGTGAAGGCAGGCTCGACAGTTGCGATCTTCGGCGCGGGCCCGGTAGGGCTGATGAGCGCCGCCTGCTGCCGGTTGCTCGGGGCCGAGACCATATTCATGGTTGACCACCTGCGCTACCGCCTGGACTATGCGCGCCGTGCCTATGCTGTAACCCCGATCGACTTCAGCGAGATCGAGGACCCTGCCGATTACATCCTTGCCCAGACCAGTGGCCGGGGCGTGGATGCGTGCATCGAGGCCGTGGGCTTCGAGGCCGAGGGCAGTGCGCTGGAGTCAGCGTTGACCGCCGTGAAGCTGGAGGGAAGCAGCGGCGTTGCGATCCGGCAATGCATCGCGGCAGCACGCCGCGGCGGCGTGGTCAGCATCCCGGGGGTCTACGCCGGCTTCATCCATGGGTTTCTTCTGGGTGATGCGTTCGACAAGGGGCTCACGTTCAAGATGGGGCAGACCCACGTGCAGGGACTGATGCCGGAGCTTCTCGACGCAATCATGGAAGGAAAGCTGGACCCGGGTGACATCATCTCGCACCGGATGCGCCTGGCTGATGCAGCGCAGGGGTATGCGATGTTTGACGCCAAGAATGACGATTGCCGCAAGATCGTGTTGACACCGTGAGCACGCTGCCATGAGCGCGATTGTCATGTCCGGGGTGTACGCACTGTGGTTGGTGGCCGGTTCGCTGGACTTCCATTTTCACCGACGGACCAACCTGCCGCACACCTCGGGGATGGATGAAAGCGCATTGCACGGGGTCCAGCTTGTCCTGATCGGTAGCGGCGTACTGGCCTGGCTCCTGCTGGAAAACACGTGGTCGCTCGCCACGTTGCTGGCCGCGCTGGTCATCGCGCACGCAATCGCCGGCTACTTCGATACCGTCAGCGCGGATGGGCGACGCCGGATCAGCCCGGCAGAGCAGCACGTGCACAGCGTGCTCGACGCTGCCCCGTGGGTTCTGCTGGCTTGGGTCGCCTGGCACGCCCAGCCGCGTTGGTCGCTCACCGTAGCGCCGGCAGTGCCGGAGGTCTGGTGGCTCATCCTGCTGCCGGCGCTGGGCGCGGTCGTACTGCCATGGTTGTGGGAGCTGCTGCAGTGCGTCCGCGCAGGACGGCAGCGCCGGCAGGCGAGCGCGTGAGGATCATCGCGCAAAGAATTCATGCGCCGGCTACGCCTCCGAGACAGCGATGTGACCGCTTGCCGCCTACGTTCGTCATGTCTCTCCATTGCAGGCCCCTTCATGCAGCATGTGACGTCGCCCTCCCCGCTGGAAAACCGCGCTCGCCAGGTGGTGGTCCAGCTTCCCGACCTGCCATTGCCGGGACGTGGCCGCACGCTGCAGCGCTGGCAGGCGCTGGCCGCCTGGGGGGCGGACGATCTCTGCCTGGCCAAGGTGCTTGAAGCGCACTACGACGCCCAAGCGATCATTGCCGAACTGAACGCGCCCGTCGTTGCTGAAGGCCAGCTGCTGGCGGTGTGGGCCGCGGAAGGTCCAGCCAACACACTCCGCTTCGATGCCCACGGTCAGCTCCATGGCGACAAACCCTGGTGCTCCGGCAGCGCATGGGTAGATGCAGGACTGGTAACGGTCCGCAACGCGCAGGGCGTGTGGCTGTGCCAAGTTGGGGCAGAGCATTGGCGCACGCTTGCAGATGAGCCCTGGCCCGCCGTCGGCATGGCCGGCGTTCCGTCCACCACGGTGCGATTCGACGGTGCACCGATGACGCTTCTAGGAACGCGCGATGAGTACCTGCAGCGCCCCGGTTTCTGGCACGGCGGGGCAGGCATCGCGGCAGTCTGGTTTGGCGCGGCGGCCGCCCTGGCCGAGCGCATGCGGCCAACCTGCACCGAGGGAAATCGCGCGCGACTGTTGGGTGAAGTGGACCTCGCCTTGGGCCCGGCGGCGGCGCTGCTTCGCGAATTGGCAACGCGCATCGATGCCGAGCCCGAATCAGCGCATCGCGAAGACGTAGTGCGCCTGCGCTGTGTGGTCGAGCGCGCGGCGACGCGTGTCCTGGATCTGGCGGGAAGGGCGCTGGGCCCGGCACCCATGTGCCTGGAAGATGCCCATGCCCGCCGCTGTGCGGACCTGACCGTGTTCCTTCGCCAGAACCACGCTGATCGCGATTGGGAATGGCTGGGTGGGCAGCGTGCAGCCCAGGAGTCGACATGGGCGCTGTAGCCAGGACACCCCTGCAGGGGGAAGGAACGCAGGAGCAGGCATGGCTGCGCTGCCATTGGCTCTGGCAGCAACCGGCCACATCGGCCACCGCCCTGTGCGCCGGCCATGACCGCATCGTGGTGGTCGCACCCCATCCGGACGACGAGATCCTCGGCTGTGGTGGACTGCTCCGTCACGCAGCGGGGCAGGGCATGGAGGTACGGGTCGTCGCAGTGACCGATGGCGAAGCGTGCTATCCGGACGAGCACTGGTGGACGCCGGAGCGCCTGCGATCGGCACGGCGCGCCGAGCTTGCCGCAGCACTGGGCGAACTCGGTATCCGGGCGGGATCAATTTTCCATCTCGGCATCGCCGACGGCGCGGTCAGCGCGCACGAACAGGGCCTGGAAGATTGGCTGCAGCAGCACCTGCAACCGCGCGATCTGGTGTTGGCACCCTGGCGCTTTGATGGGCATCCCGATCATGAGGCCGCAGGCCGTGCTGCCTGCCGTGCCTCGCGGGCAGTGGGCTGCCGACGTCTGGAGTACCCGGTGTGGGGCTGGCACTGGCTTGACCCCGCCTGCGCTCATATGGCGTGGGAGGTTCCCAGGCTGGTCGACATTTCCGCAGTGGCGGCCGCAAAACGAAGTGCCATCGCGCACTTCCGGACCCAGACCGGCGAGGTGCCCGAATTGAACAGCCCGCCGGTGCTGCCCGCGCACGTACTGATCCGATTCTTCCGGAACTACGAGGTATTCCTGGCATGAGCGCGCAACCGTACTTCGATGAATTGCATGAGCAGGAGGATCCCTTCGGTTATCGCAGCCGATGGTATGAAGAACGCAAGCGTGCGCTGCTGCTGGCCAGCCTGAGCCAGCGCCAGTTCAATCGCGGCTGGGAGCTGGGATGCTCCAACGGCGTGCTGACCGAAGCCTTGGCCGCCCGCTGCGAGCGCCTGCTGGCCACCGACATCAGCCCGCGCGCAGCGTTCCGGGCCCGCCGCAACCTCGCCCATCTGCCGCATGTGCAGGTCCACTGCGCCAGCCATCCCGAGCAATGGCCGGCGGGTCGCTTCGACCTGATCGTCTGCGGGGAGATGGGCTACTACCTGGGGGTAAGCGCACTGCATGAACTGCGCGCCGGTATCGATGAGGCCCTCCGCGATGACGGACTGCTGGTTGCCTGCCATTGGCTGCCTTCTTTCCAGGGGCGCGCAAGTCGCACCGAAGTCGTGCATCGATGCCTTGGACACGGCCTGCAGGAAGCCTTCCACTATCGTGACGCGGACTTCGTGCTGCAGGGCTGGACACGCCGCGCACTGTCGCTGGCCCGCGATGAGGGCCTGCGGTGATCGGCATCCTGGTGCCGGCCCACAACGAGGCAGCGAGCATCGAGCGCTGCCTCCAGTCGATCCGAAGGGCAGCCCTGCATCCCGCTCTACACAGCGAAGCGGTGCAGGTGGTGGTTGCGCTGGACAGCTGCTCTGATGCAACCGAGTCGATCTGCCGCCAGCAGTGGGTTGATACCGTGCGCCTGGAGGTACGCTGCGTCGGCGTTGCCAGGGCAGCGGCCGCTGCTGAGCTGATCGGACGCGGTGCGAGATGGCTGGCGAGCACCGATGCCGACAGTGAGGTACCTCCCGAGTGGTTGGTTGCCCAGCTTGAGGGCCGGTGCGACGCCTTCTGCGGACTGGTGGACATAGCGACCACCTCCAGGACGGAAAGGCGCCTGCGACGCGCGTTCCAGCAACGGCAGCAGTGGGGCGACGATCATGGACGCATCCACGGTGCCAATCTCGGCGTCTCCGCCCAAGCCTATCTGGCGGCCGGGGGATTTGCTCCCCTGCGCTGTGGAGAGGATGTTGCGCTGGTGCGGAGGCTGCAACGGCTCGGCGCCGACGTAAGGTGGGCCGGCGCTCCCGTCGTCATGACCAGTGCCCGCTTGGTAGGACGGGCCACCGGAGGATTCTCGGCCTACTTGGCCGGAATGGGTAGGGTGCGGCCCGCCGGCGAGGCAGATCGGCGGGCGGACGAAAGTGGAAGCGCCGTGAAAACTGCGGTGAATTGGGCATAGTGTGACGTGTACCCGGTTGATGTTTACAGTTCGGCCACGACGCCCGTCCTAGAGTGAAGGGGTGGGAGAGCAGGAGTGGCACCATGCCGAACAGAGCGATCGTCTACGTCAGCGAAGCCGTCAGTGGATTCTCGCCGGAGCGCCTGAAAGCGCTGATGGAGGATGCCGCCCGCTTCAATCGGGGCGCAGGAGTGACCGGGGTCCTGCTGTTCGACGGGGAACGCTTCCTGCAGTACATGGAAGGCCCCGCCGATGGACTGGATGTGGCCTTCTCCCGCGTGACCGGTGCCAGCAGTCACACCCACCTGATCGAGCTAGCGCGGGGCCGTGTCGGCCAGCGGCGGCTGCCGTTCTGGCCCATGCGTTGCCTGTCCGTCAGCACCGATGAGCTGCGCATGATCGCCTGTGCCGACTGGACCAGTGTCATCCAGCGGGCAGCAACCGAACAGGCCGATGCCACGGCGATGGACAAGCTGCTGCTGATCGTCGAGCCCTACGCGAAGGTTGCCTGAGCCCCGATGCCTGTTACCGCAGTGTGCTACCGGGCAGAGGATGGGGCGAGGCGGATCGTGAATCGCCTCATTCGTCCCTACAGCAAGGGCGGGATCATGGAAGGGCAGGAGACTTCCTGCGTCAGAAGGATTCAACGTTCCCCTCCGCGCAATCGCCTACGCAAGTGAGGCGATACCGGGGCTTTTCATGGACCATGTGGACGACCTCACCAGGGCCGCCGCCCGCTTCAACATCGAAGCAGGCGTGACGGGACCGAGCCTGCCGACATCCGCAACGTGGCCCGTGGCAACTGGAGTGGGCTCTCCCGCGGTGGCGCCCTGCGCCAGCTGCGCCGGGTAGTGGCCCCGCACCTGGGGTGACACGGCGGTGGTTCTCAATGCGCGGTCGGCGGTGCGCAGACGTCTCCCACCACCTGCTGGACCGCTTCCTGCAACCGGTCGATGTGGAACGGCTTGGCCACGAACGTCGCGCGGCGGTGGCGCAGCGGCACCAGCTGGTCGTAGACCGCAGAGACGAACAGGTAGGGAATGCCGAGTTCGGCCAGCCGGTCGGCGACGGGAAAGACCACGCCGTCGCGAAGCTCCACATCCAGCACGGCACCATCGAACCGTTGCGTATCCAGCAGTCCCAGCGCATCGAACACGCTGTAGGCGTGGGTCACCTGGCCGCCGCCGTCTTCAAGCGCCTGCTCCATCAGTGCAGCCAGGTCGAGCTGGTCTTCAACCAACAGCAGATTGCACCTGCGCTGGCCCATTTCCATCTGCATGCGCGCATGCCTGTGTTGCCTTGGGAACTGCAGTGTGTGCTGTGCCGCATCAACGGCGTGCGTGTGGCGTGTCAGCCCGGCGCGAAGCGGCCTGCCCTCAACCGCCAACGCCGTCGACGCAGCGTGGAAAGCGGTGCGGCGTTTGTTGACGGCGCCTTGGCGGCCGCTATGGATACTGCCGCCGTCCCCCGTACTGGAGCCACTGCCATGCCTCGATCCACAACCGATCCCGCCTCACCCAGCGCACTGCGCGTGGAGTGCATGTCCCTGGACTGCGGCGGCGCTGCAATCGTTGTGGAGCTGGACAGCACGCCCGAACGGGCATGGATGAAGTCGCTCAAGCGCGCCCTGCAGGACGATGACGTGCTGCAGGGCGCGCAGGCCAAGTTCGATGGCCGTTTCGTCTACGTCGTAGGCGTGGAAGGCGGCGCACACCGCGCGCAGCATCGGGTGATCCAGGCGCTGAAGGCTTCCGCAGGCACGCGTACGCGCGCGCCTGCGGCAAGCCCCCGGCGCGACGCCGGCACCGCAGTCGTGTCCGGCGCGATGCCTGCCTGAGTGCGCAGCAGGCGTTGCCACGCAACAGCGGATGTTATGACCGCATCAGCGCCAGGTGCAGCACACACGCCCAGCGGCTCACGCCGGCCGACGAGGCGGTGATTGCTGCCTCGCCACCATGGTCTCCGGAGGCATGTTGCCCCACTACCGGAGACCGTGATGGCAGACCCGAACACCGTCCGAAGCGAGCGCCTGCTGAAGTGGCTGCAGGACGCCTACGCCATGGAGTAGGAGGCGGAGACCATGATGAAGGCCATGGCTTCGCGCATCCAGAACTATCCCCATCTTGCCGCACGTATCGGCCAGCAGCGCGACGGGGCACGTCCAGGTTCAACGCCGTCTCCACGCCGGTGTCACCGCGCGTTTGATCCGCATCGCTAAGGTAGAGCCATCTGCAACAACCCGGTGCTGTCATGCCTCTTCGTGCCGTTGCCTATGTAAGTGAAGCCACCCGAAACCTGCCTGCGGAACGGCTGCAGCAGCTTGTTGCGGACGCGATGCTGTTCAACGCGTCCGTTGATGTGACCGGCGTCCTCCTGTTCGACGGCACTCGCTTCCTGCAATACATCGAAGGTCCGGAGGCCGGCGTCAGCGCGGCGTACACCCGCATCCTGGCGGCGGGCAGCCACAGCGGCCTGGTCGAACTCAACCGGGGCAGGGTGGGGCGGCGGCAGTTCCCGCACTGGCGCATGCACAGCGTGCGGGTGGATGAGCTCGCGCTGGGAAAGATCGCGATCTCCGACTGGACCGGCTTCGTGCGCAGCGCCTCCGCACTTGCCTCTGGCACCAGCGCGCTTGATCGACTGCAATCGGCGGCGCAGTCGCCTCCCGGCCCCGGCGAGGGCCGGCTGCTGGAACAGGACGAACCGGTGGCACGGTGAACGCGGCCGACTCCCCGGGCACGCCGGGCCAGGTGCGCGTCGGCTGCGCAGGCTGGTCGCTGTCACAGGCAGCGCAGACGGCGTTCGGCGCAGGCGAAAGCGTGCTGCAGCGCTATGCCACTCGGCTGCCCATGGTTGAGATCAATTCCTCGTTCTACCGCCCCCACCAGGCAGGTACCTACGCCCGGTGGGCGGCCAGCGTGCCCGAGGACTTCCGCTTCGCGGTGAAACTCCCGCGTGCGATCAGCCATGAGCGCCGGCTGCGCGATGCGATGCAACCGCTGGATCAGTTCCTCGGTGGCGTGATGGCCCTGGGTGACAGGATGGGCCCGCTACTGCTTCAGCTGCCGCCCAGTCTTGCGTACGATCCGGCGACCGTAGCGGAATTTCTGCACGGCCTGCGCGCGCGCACCCCGCTTGATGTCGCCTGCGAACCGCGCCATCCCTCCTGGTTCACTGCGGACGTGGATGCCCTGCTGAGCGACCACGGCATCGCACGGGTTGCCGCTGACCCGGCCCGGGTACCCGCTGCCGCGCTTCCGGGCGGTGACCGCACGTGGAGCTACTGGCGCTGGCACGGGCAGCCGCAGATCTATCGCAGCGCCTACAGCGAGCAGGCGCTGGCGGGGCTGGCCCAGCACCTGCAGCATGAAGCCGCCGCGCAACGCCGTGCCTGGTGCGTACTGGACAATACCGCGCTGGGTCACGCGACCGGCAACGCGCTGCACCTGCAGGCACTGCTGCAGGAGAACGTGCATGCCTGAGGGCCCGTCCATTGTCCTGCTGCGCGAAGCCGCGAGCCACTTCAGGGGTCACGTCGTACGCGGCGTCTCCGGCAACAGCCGCATGGACCTGTCGCCACTGCAGGGTCGCAGGGTCAAGGCGGTCCGCAGCTGGGGCAAGCACTTTCTGCTGGAGTTCAGTCACCACACGCTGCGCATCCATCTCATGATGTTCGGCAGCTGGCGCATCGACGAGCGGAAGCCGACCCCTGCACGGGTGTCGCTGGCATTCGACAACGGAGAGTTGAACTTCTATGCGTGTTCGGTGCGGTTGATCGACGAGCCGTTGGACGACGTCTACGACCGGCGGGTGGACGTGATGAACGATGCCTGGGATGCGAACCTGGCCCGCCGCAAGCTTAAGGCGCTGCCGGACACCCTGGTCTGTGACGCGCTTCTGGACCAGACCCTCTTCGCCGGCGTCGGCAATATCATCAAGAATGAGGTGCTGTTCCGGATCGGCGTGCATCCGGCCACGCGACTGGGCGACCTGCCGCCGCGCAAGCTCACCGCCCTGATCACCCAGGCCCGTGCCTACAGCTTCGACTTCCTGGAGTGGAAACGACGCTTCGAGTTGAAGAAGCACTGGCAGGTGCACACGCGCAAAGTGTGCCCGCTGTGTGGCGGGCCGATCAGCAAGCTGTACATGGGCACCCCCCGGCGGCGCACGTTCTTCTGCGCGAACGACCAGGTGTTGTACCAACCCTGATACCGCCTTCCGTGGCGGCCGGGGTGTGTGCAATTCGGCTCAGGCGGTCTGCGCGGCCTTCGCATTGCCGCCGCCCTTGGCCAACAGGGTCAGTTTCTCGTCGGTCGCCTTTTCTTCCTCCAGCGTCTCCAGCAGCAACGGCAGGGCATCCTTGTAGCCCAGCTGCTTGGCCAGCGCGGCGATGGTTCCATAGGAGGCAATTTCATAATGCTCGACCTTCTGCGCGCCACCTATCAGGGCAGCATCACGCACCGGCCCCTTGTCGATGCTGTCGATCACCTCCTTGCCTTCCTCGACCAAACCTTCCATCGCCGCGCACTTGATGCGCTTCAGCCGGATGCCAAGAACCTCCACCACCTGGTCGATGCGCTCGATCTGGCCCTGGGTTTCTTCCAGGTGCGTTTCAAACGCGGTGGCAAGGTCAGGGTTCTCGGCCGCACGGGCCAGGCGCGGGAGGGCCTTGGTCAGCTGCTTTTCGGCGCTGTAGATATCCGAGAGTTCATGGATGAACAGGTCTTCCGCTGTTTTGATAGCCATGCTGGACTCCGTAGTGGGTGAGCGGTCAGGGTACATAGCGCCCGGTCGCGATCACGCGGGGGGCGGGTGAAGGCAGCATGTGAGCGCCCGTGGAAATGCTGCGCATGGTCTTCACGAAAGTGCACCCGCCTCGCACGGCATGCATCGCTCCTTCTTGGACTTGATGTCTGCAGCGGTCTTCGCCAGTGCCTCGTAGCGCTGGCGAATCTCTTCAAGATGGGTAGGCTCCATCGACTCCAGGTTCAACAGCTCCTGGTTGGCATCCTTGCTGACCCGGATCAGTTCATCCAGTTTGATGTGCAGCGCGGCCGTATCGGCGTTCTGCGTATGCTGGATCAGGAACACCATCAGGAAGGTCACGATGGTCGTTCCCGTGTTCACCACCAGCTGCCAGGTGTCATTGAAGTGGAAGGCCGGCCCGCTGGCGGCCCAGGTGATGATCACACCCAGTGCGGCAACGAATGCGCCCAGGCTGCCGGACAGTCGCGCCGTTGCGGCCGCGACGCGGGCAAAGCCGCGCCGGATCATTGATCACCTCCTGCGGCCTCCTCATCCGTTCGGCGGTCTGGCAGTTTCACCCGCTCCGCCAGGCGCTTGGCCTGCTCTTCCGGCGTTGGCGCAGCGACGAAGGGCGAGATCGGGTCACTGGCAGGGAAGGTTTCCTGCAGCGCTTCGTCATGATTGCGATGGTTATGCAGCTTGGCCTGCAGAGGACTGACAGGATCGGTGTGCTGCGCTTCCGCATCCGGGTGGGGGAGGTCTTTCTGATCGCGTTGCATGGTGAATCTCCAGGTTGGGTACCGCTGCCGTGGTGGCGGGCCCAGCATAGGAGCCGCGGCGTGGGCGGCCACATCAAAGGTGTGGCAACGTGGCGTCAACCCTTCAGCCAACGCGGGTTAACAATCAGCCGCATGGCGCGGTTGGCGTGGGCAACTTGGCGTTCCGACGCTGCATGCAAGCACACATCCCCTCACACCATTCACCGCGCAGCAGCGAGAATGGCCTACCGGGCGTCCGCTGTGCGCCCCGCCCACCGAATCCAGGAATGCTGAGATGTCCAACACCCCCTCCGGTGAGTCGTCATGCGCAGCCGCAGCCGGCGGCTGCATCGAGGTCCGCGGCGCACGCGAGCACAACCTGAAGAATGTCGACGTCGCCATTCCACGCGATGCGCTGGTGGTGTTCTCCGGCGTATCGGGTTCGGGAAAGTCCTCGCTGGCCTTCGGCACGGTCTTTGCCGAGGCACAGCGGCGCTACTTCGAATCCGTCGCCCCCTATGCGCGCCGCCTGATCGACCAGGCCGGCGTGCCCGACGTGGATGCCATCGACGGGCTGCCGCCTGCAGTGGCCCTGCAGCAGCAGCGCGGTGCCAGCAACGCGCGCTCATCGATGGGTAGCGTGACCACGCTGTCCAGCCTGGTGCGCATGATGTACTCCCGCGCAGGCGCCTATCCGGCCAACCAGCCCATGCTGTATGCCGAGGATTTTTCGCCCAACACACCGCAGGGCGCCTGCAGCACCTGCCACGGCCTGGGCCACGTCTACGAGGTGACCGAGGCCCTGATGGTACCCGACCCGTCGCTGAGCATCCGCGAGCGCGCCATCGCCTCCTGGCCACCGGCCTGGCATGGCCAGAACCTGCGTGACATCCTGGTCACGCTGGGCTACGACATCGATGTGCCGTGGAAGAAGCTGCCGAAGAAGGATCGGGATTGGATCCTGTTCACCGAGGAAGCGCCCAGCGTGCCGGTCTATGCCGGTTTTACCCCCGCCGAAACCCGTGCCGCGCTCAAGCGAAAGCAGGAGCCCAGTTACATGGGCACGTACACCGGCGCGCGCCGCTACGTGCTGCACACCTTTGCCAACACCCAGAGCGCATTGATGCGCAAGCGCGTTTCGCGATACATGGAGGGGCGGTTGTGCCCGGCGTGCCACGGAAAGCGCCTGAAGCCGGAGGCACTCTCGGTCACCTTTGCCGGCGTGGATATCGGCGAGTTCATGCGGCTGCCGCTGGATCAACTGGCGGACCTGCTGGAGCCCATCTCCCAAGGCGATTTCAGTGCACACAGCCAAGGTGCGCGTCCCCGCAGGCGTGCAACGCCCCGCGATCGCGCCAAGCGTGCAGCAAGTGGCCGTGCGACCCACGAAGGCGCCCCCGACGTTCGGCTGACCTCGGCCCTGTCAGAAGAAAAGCGCCTCGCAGCGCAGCGACTGGCGGGTGGGGTCATGGCGCGGGTACGGCAGCTGCGCGAACTGGGCCTGGGGTATCTCTCGCTGGATCGCGCCACGCCCACGCTGTCGGCCGGCGAACTGCAGCGCCTGCGGCTGGCCACCCAGCTCAGCTCGTTGCTGTTTGGCGTGCTGTATGTGCTCGACGAGCCCTCGGCCGGCCTGCACCCGGCTGACAGCCAGGCGCTGTACGACGCCCTGGAACGACTGCGCGACGGTGGCAACTCGGTGTTCGTTGTTGAGCATGACCTGGAGCTGATGCGGCGCGCGCAGTGGCTGGTGGATGTGGGACCGCAGGCGGGCGAGCACGGCGGGCAGATTCTCTATAGTGGCGAGCCCGACGGGCTGCGCCAGATCCAGGATTCACGCACGGCCCGGTACCTGTTCGACCAGGTGCCTGCGCCTGCCAGCCGGCAGCGCAGTGCCAGCAGCTGGCTGGAACTGAAGGGCATCCATCGCCACAACCTGCAGGGCGTGGACGCGCAGGTGCCGCTTGGGTTGCTGACGGCCGTGACCGGCATTTCGGGGTCGGGCAAGTCCAGCCTGATGGCGCAGGCACTGCCCGAGCTGATGCTGCTGCACCTCGGGCACGAGACGGTAGACGACAGCACCGACAGCGCGCCCACCGACGGACCCACCGTGATCGAAGCCACGCGCGGCCAACTGGCCGGCGATGTGGACGCCATTCAACGCGTGGTGCAGGTGGACCAGAAACCCATCGGCCGCACGCCACGCTCCAACCTGGCGACCTATACCGGCTTGTTCGATCACGTGCGCAAGCTGTTCGCCGCAACGCCCGATGCACGCCGCCGCCGCTTCGATGCGGGCCGCTTCTCGTTCAACGTGGCCAAGGGTCGGTGCGAGACCTGCGAAGGCGAGGGTTTCGTCAGCGTCGAACTGCTGTTCATGCCCAGCGTCTATGCGCCATGCCCTACGTGCCACGGCGCCCGCTACAACGAGGCCACGCTGAAGGTGCTGTGGAACGGCCGCAACATCGCCGAAGTCCTGCAGATGACGGTCGACCAGGCGCAGGCGTTCTTCGCCGAAGAAGAGGCCATCGCCCGCCCGCTGCAGGTGTTGCAGGAGATCGGCCTGGGCTACCTGCGGTTGGGCCAGCCGGCCACGGAACTATCAGGCGGTGAGGCGCAACGCATCAAGCTGGCGACCGAGCTGCAGCGCAGCCAGCGCGGGCGCACGCTGTATGTGCTGGATGAGCCCACCACCGGCCTTCATGCATCGGACGCGGACAGGCTGCTGGTGCAGTTGCAGCGGCTGGTGGACGCGGGAAACACCGTGGTGATGATCGAGCACGATATGCGTTCTGTCGCACAGGCGGACTGGGTGATTGATGTCGGGCCCGGCGCGGGCGGGGCAGGTGGCACCATCGTGGCGAAGGGAACACCGCAGCAGGTAGCCCGCGCCAAGGGCAGCAGGACGGCGCCGTTCCTTGCGAAGGAGCTTGGGCAGGGCCGGTAAAGCCATTGCGAGTCTATGGGCAATCAGGACATCCACTGCAGTGCAGGTTGTACTCAACTGGATCGGCACTGATTCCTGATGCGTCCTTCAGCGTGACCCGCTCCCTCCAGGTCAGAGGCGGCGGTGGGATGACCGGGGGCGGGTAGAGCACGATGGGATAGAAGCAGGTCCATGTGTAGTTGAGCGGGGAGGGCATCTTGTCCGGCAACACTTCCGTCGCCGGTTCGCAGGGCCCGCTCGGGCACACGGGGCGCTCCAGTGTCAACTCTATTGGGAACTTAGGAACTCCCTTGTACGCAACCGGAACGGAAAATGGCCTGAAATAATTCTCTGTGCGATCTGCGATGCCGGTAATTTTGAAGGCCTCCGTCAATACGGAAACGCCAAGCACTGAAACCCGCTCGATGGGCATGTAGAACAGGTCATTCTCAAATCCCGTGTCTTCACCACCCCGGCCGTGAATGACGCCGACGGCCGCATTGTGCGAAAAGACCGGCCCGCCGCTGTCACCTTCGACGCTGAGAGGGCCTGGGGACAGGTTGCGCGCACGAATATACCTGCCTATGGCTCCATTATGATTGGACCTTGAGTTCATATCCTCAATGGTCCCGCATGCGTAGTGACCGTGAATGCCACTCTTGCAGATCACATCCCCCACATGCATCGAACTGGACGAGAGTGTGCTGGTTATTTCGAGCGTCTGCGACGGACCATTGATCAGGGTGATTTCATTCTTCTGCGCCTGGCGTGGGCCTCTGGACGGCTCCTTATGCCACTGGACATCGTAGTCGCCCTCGTTCTGCTCGCTCTGGAAAACGAGAGGCGCGGCAATGCCCTGATAGGTCAGCGCATTGTCACAGTGACCGGCCGTGAGGACACCAAGCTCGCGATCTGCGTCGAAGACGTTGAAGCCAGTGGTGCAGTTGAAGGCAGTGCCGGTCAGCTTATGGCCGCCGGAGATCGCGGTAGTGACCGTGAAGCCTTTCACCTGCTTGATCGCCACGAAATCAACAGCGCCCAGCAGTGGCCGGAGTGCGCGCCTGGCGGCCGCCTCATCCTTCACGTAGAAGGTCACAATGGACTGCTTGATATCGACACCGGACTCGAACCCAACATTCTTTACCAGAAGCTGGGCCTCCGCCTCCGCCTGGGTCGCCAAGAGCATTTCGAGCGATTGAGCGGAAGTGCGACCGGTAAAAACAGGATCCTGCGTGTACTTTGCCAAGGTCTCTCTCGGCTTCTTCGTGAACAGCACTACGATCTTGAATTCTGGCCTATGCTCGACGTACAAGCCGCCAAACGTGTCCGGCTCAGAGGTCTGAATCCTGGCTTCCAGCGCTGCCGCAGAGATCGATTTCATCGACCTGTATTTTGCTTCGGCCTCAGATACATTGAAGGTTCGCGAATAGGTGTATGCCGTGGGGTTGCCAGTTATCGGCTGGCCGTGCAGGGAGAATGCGAACGCACCGAGGGCGGACAATGCCAGGGCGCGCACGGATTTCGTGCGCAGATGGATCATGGCTGCTCCTTTGCCTGACGCATCAAGTGAATCGTCATGAGTGGGCCCGTGCAGCCCGCCGGGATGCTCACAGCCAGACTCGAACGGAGCAGTTCGCCGCCATGCCCCCCTCCGAATGATGCAGCAATCCCGAACTCCACCATTCCGCCAGATCGTACGTCCTGCACCCCTATGGGAGCGCCTCCTTTCATGGCCAGCGTGTAGCCATGTGGCCATGCTGCAAGATATGCCGTGCCACCTGGGTCCACGAAGTAGACACAACCGTTGATTGGTTTCAGCACCCCCTTGAGCAGTCCAGTTGCAAGGACCCCACTTTGGGCAGGCGAGAGCGTGACAAGTACCAGTGATCGGGCATCCTTGGCGCTTGCCGACGGGGTCGCGGATGCGCCGCAGGTGGTTATCAGAAAGAGTAGAGCCGCAAGCTTTGCTGAAGAGCTGCCAGAGACCATGCACATCCCCCACCTCCATGTCACAACCGATTGTTGGCCCGCCTGGAATTCAATCGCATTATCAGCAATTAGGTTGCAGTGGGCTTGAAGGTATTGACTTTCCCCGCCATTAACCGTGACCACTTTCACGAACGCGCACTTTCAGATTGCCCCTCAATCCCTGTAACGCATGTTTATCATGCGACGCAGGGGGCGGGGGATTGCCGCCAGCAGCCGAGGTTCTGCTATCGCCATTTCAAGTCCTTGCAGCCGGATCTTGATGAAATCCCGCACCCGCTGAATCCGCGCAAGGCCGAGTCTGGCCGGGAAGGGGCACGCACAAGGTAGAGACACTCTGGTGTGGGACTGGCTCCGGCGCGATGCCGGAGCCAGTGTTGCTCACTTTTCCTGCAGGAACGTCAGCAGGTCCTGGTTGACCCTGTCCTTGTGGGTATCGGTCAGGCCGTGCGGCGCACCCGGGTAGACAATCAGCCTGGCGCCCTTGATGAGCTTTGCCGATTGGCGGCCGGAGATATCGATCGGCACGATCTGATCGTCGTCACCGTGGATGACCAGGGTAGGTACATCGAACTTCTTCAGGTCGGCGCGGAAGTCGGTGGCCGAGAACGCGGCGATCGAGTCGTACGTGTTCTTGTGGCCGCCCTGCATGCCCTGCGCCCACCACGCATCGATCAGCGCCTGCGACACCTTCGCGCCCGGGCGGTTGAAGCCATAGAACGGGCCGGACGGGATGTCCTTGTACAGCTGGGCGCGGTTGTCCATCTGTGCCTTGCGGATGCCATCGAACACTTCGATCGGCAGCCCGTTCGGGTTGTCGGCGGTCTTCAGCATGAACGGCGGCACCGAGCTGATCAGCACGGCCTTCTTCACTCGCCCGGTGCCATGCCGGCCGATGTAGCGCGCCACCTCGCCGCCGCCGGTGGAGAAGCCCACCAGGGTGACATCGTGCAGATCCAGCGTATTGATCACCGTGGCCAGGTCATCGGCGTAGTGATCCATATCGTTGCCCTCCCACGGCTGGCTGGAACGGCCGTGGCCGCGACGGTCATGCGCGATCACGCGGTAGCCATGATTGGCCAGGAAGAGCATCTGCGATTCCCAGCTGTCCGAGTTCAACGGCCAGCCGTGGCTGAAGGTCACGACCGGGCCGTCCTTCGGGCCCCAGTCCTTGTAGTACAGCTGCACGCCATCGGCGGTGGTGATGTAGCTGGCGGTGCGCGCGATGGCGGTGACCGCAGCCGGCTTGGCCGGTTCGGCGGCCTGCGCGGACAGGCCGGCCTGGACCGAGAGGGCGAGGGCGGCAACGGCCAAGGTGCGGGCGAAGGTGTTCATGCGGAAACTCTCATGGGTGGGTGGTGAGACGTACTTTGCGCCTGGAGTCAGGCGTTCGGGCGATGAACTGTCCGGATTTCTTGATAGATCGTCTTGCACGGATGTGCGCGCACGAATCGCCCGCCACCGCCTGTTGACGGGAGGAGAATGATCGTTCTACCTTGTGGCCATGAACAAGGCCACCACCGATACCCAGCAGAAGATCCTGGCCACGGCCGAGGCGCTGATCTACCAGAACGGGATCCACGCCACCGGCATGGACCTGTTGGTGAAGACCTCCGGCGTGGCGCGGAAGAGCATCTACCGCCATTTCGAGAACAAGGACGACGTGGCCGCTGCTGCGCTGAGGGCCCGCGATGTGCGTTGGCTGGCCTGGTTCCGGCAGGAGTCCGAGAAGGCGGACAGTCCGGAAGCGCGCGTCCTCGGCATGTTCACCGTGCTCAAGAAATGGTTCCAGTCCGAGGGTTATCGCGGTTGCGCGTTCATCAACACCGCAGGCGAGGTCGGCGACCCTGCCGATCCAATCCGGGAAATCGCGCGGAACCACAAGCAAAAGCTGCTCGATTACACGCTGGAACTTGCCGGACAACTGGATGTGGAGCAGCCGGCGGACCTGGCACGTCAGTTGCTTCTCCTGATGGAAGGCGCCATCACCCTGTCGCGCGTGATGGGGGATTACGGCGCCGCAGACACTGCGAAGGATGTCGCGAAGCTGTTGTTGGAACAGGCCAAGCGTTAGCGCCTGAGTACGCCAGATCGCTTGAAGCACTTCATGTATCCATCTCGATTGGAGGTCTCCCCGTGTCCGCTGAACAACCCCGTCCGCCGCTTCCTCCGTTCACCCTCGAATCGGCCACGCAGAAGGTGCGCCTTGCCGAGGATGGATGGAATTCCCGCGATGCCGACAAGGTGTCGCTTGCCTATTCGCTCGATACCCAGTGGCGCAACCGTGCCGAATTCACCAGCGGTCGGGAAGAAGCCCGCCAGTTCCTGGAACGCAAATGGAACAAAGAGCTTGAGTACCGCCTGATCAAGGAGCTCTGGGCCTTTACCGAGAACCGCATTGCTGTCCGCTACGCATACGAATGGCACGACGACTCCGGCAACTGGTTCCGTTCCTATGGCAACGAAAACTGGGAATTCGGAGAGGATGGCCTGATGCAGCGCCGCTTCTCGTGCATCAACGACCTGCCGATCAAGGAAAGCGACCGCAAGTTCCATTGGCCGCTGGGGCGTCGCCCGGATGACCACCCGGGGTTGTCCGACTTGGGGATGTGAGTTGCGGGGTAACACCAGGGAAGCGGGGTAGCGGTGCCCGCGCAGGCGGGTCCGCATTGCTTCCCGGAACGCAACATGGCGTACCCCTCCACGGGCCTACCGCATCTGTGGCGCGCTGCCTAGGCTGATCCCGCACGGCACCTGCCGTGTTCCGGGCCCATTGCCCGCGCAGTGGCCAGTCTTCCCGTGAACCGCGCAGCGCTGGCCTGCCAGGCAACCGTGCCCTGGCAATGTCACTGCCTGCGCCATGGGAAAGCACCCGGATTCGTTCGCGCCAGCCTTGCACTGCTGCCCGCCAAATGGCTCTTCGTGGAGATCCCTCATGTTCAGTATGGAAAACACCGCCGCGCCCATTGCCCCCGCCCTTGATGAACTGGTGCCCTCGCGCTACGCCCTGAAAGTGGGCGATGTCGAAGTGCTGGTGATCAGCGATGGCGTCCTGCCATTGCCAACCCAGATGCTCGGTCACAACGTACCGGCCGCCGATCGTGCCGAATGGTTCGAAGAGATGTACCTGCCGCAGGATGCCTTCGACTGGGCGTTGAACGTGATGGTGGTGCACAGCGGTGATCGCACCATCCTCATCGATGCCGGCCTGGGCATGGACCCGGACCTGCAGCTGCCGCGCGCCGGCCAGCTGATCCGCCGCCTCGGTGCTGCCGGTATCAACCTGGGCGAAATCACCGATGTGGTCATCACCCACATGCACATGGACCACGTCGGCGGCCTGCTGGTTGAAGGCGTAAAGGAACAGCTGCGCCCGGACCTGAAGATCCACGTCGCAGCCGCGGAAGTGGAGTTCTGGAAGTCGCCGGACTTCAGCCGCACCAACATGCCGCAGGGCTTTCCCGATGCGTTGCGCACCACGGCCACGCACTTCTGGGCCGAGTACAGCAGCTATGTGCACACTTTCCAGGACGAACAGCAGATCGCACCGGGCGTGACGGCCCACCGTACCGGTGGGCATACGCCGGGCCACTGCGTGGTGCGCGTGGCGTCTGCGGGGCAGGCCCTGACCTTTGCCGGTGACGCGGTGTTCGCGGTCGGCTTCGACCAACCGAACTGGCACAACGGCTTCGAGCACGACCCGGAGGAATCCGCACGCGTACGCATCGCTCTGCTGAAGGAACTGGCCGGCACCGGCGAAATGCTGGTGGCCACGCATCTTCCGTTCCCGTCAGTGGGCCGGGTGTCGCTGGAAGGCGAGACGTTCCGCTGGGTGCCGGTGTTCTGGGACTTCTGATCGGATCCTGCGGATACAGCGCAAGCAGGAGTTTTCGACGGGGTGCACCGGCACCCCGCTCGAATCCCCCCCCAAGGGCGAGGCCGATAACGGACGCCCTCCCTACCTGGCGGGGAACTACTGGATGGCGGTAGGGTGAGCCAAACGCTGCAGCTTGTGCGGGTTGCGCTGCACCAAGACCTGCGTGATCCGTTCGCCATCGGTCTCGAAGGCCATCGCCGCCTCCAGCTCGCCATCGAAATAGCGCAGCAGTCCCAGCCGTCCGTTGAGCATGGCCGGTACCATCCGCAACTGCGCACTGCGCCGCAGGTGCGGGGCATACAGCAGCTGGGCGATGCGTGCGCCGCCGACCATCGGCCCGGGGAAGCTGGTGACGATACCGCCGCCGTCACCCACCAACTCGGCCGATTCGGCCATCAATGCTTTCATTGTGCGGAAATCTCCGCTGGACGCGGCCTCGGCGAAGCGACGCAGGAGTTTCTGGTGCACGTCCTGCGGGACGTTGTAGCGCGGGCGTTCCTGCCGGAGCTGCTGACGCGCACGATGCACGATCTGCCGGCAGGCGGCTTCCGTTTTGTCCAGGGTGCGCGCAACCACGGCGTAGTCCTGATCGAACACATCGTGCAGCAGGAAGGCCGCACGCGCATCCGGGGCCAACCGTTCCAGCACACTGAGGAATGCGACCGACAGATCGCTGGCGGTTTCCAGCACGTACTCGGGCGTGGCGGTGTCATCGGTCAGCAGCGGTTCGGGCAACCACATGCCCACATAGTGTTCGCGCGTATGCCGGGCCAGGCGCAGGCCATCAATGGCGCGACGGGTGGTGGTCGCCACTAGCCAGGCTTCCGGATTCTCGATCTGTGACTGGTCGGCGCCATGCCAGCGCAGCCAGACATCCTGCACCACGTCTTCGGCTTCGTGCGAAGACCCAAGCATGCGGTAGGCCACGCCGAACAGGCGTGGGCGGAGGCGTGAGAACAGCGCAGTGGAATCGTCCATGCCAGCGTAGACGGGACAGGCCCCCGGATTGTGACACCCGGGAACCTGTCGCTGGTGCCAGCGCCGGACGTGCGATCAGTGTGGCGGCAGAACTGCCGGCTTGCCGATGTCCTTGATCAGGAACACCACGAACTTCGCCGGCTCGGTAGCGCTGGCGTTGCGACCTACAGTGTGCAGATCGGCCGGGCCTTCATGGAAGGCCTCGCCCGGGCCAAGGGTGACTTCCTTGCCGCCGGCCACACCCATCACGATCCGTCCTTCCAGGACATAGACAAAGCCATGGGCATCGTGGCGGTGGACAGGATCGGCGCCACCCGGCGGGTACTCCACGGTAAGGATCAGCGCTTCCTTGCCGGGCTGCTCCGGAAGGGCGCGGGTCATCACCTCGCGCACCAGGGGTTCGGGCGCCGCAGAGGGTGGGGTGGCGGCAGCGCTGCACAGTGGCAGCAGCGCAGACAGGGCCAGAACAGAAAGACGCATGGCAGGTCTCCAAAGCGGTAGGGGAGAGCCGCTGCATGGGGGCAGCGGCGGAAGGGTCAGGCCAGGCCGGCCTTGTCCGGGCCGAAGGCCGCGTCCAGGGTGCCGGGCGTGGTACGGAAGGCGACATTGGCGCGGTTCCATGCGTTGATCGCCATCACCGCGTGGGTGAGGTCGACAACTTCCTGATCGGACAGCTGGCCGCGCACGCGCGCGTACAGCTCGTCGGGCACGCCCTGTGCCGGCAGCTGGGTCAGTACTTCGGTCCAGGCCAGGCAGGCGCGCTCGCGCGTGCTGAACAGCATCGATTCACGCCATGCCGCCAGGTGATGCAGGCGCAGCGGACGCTCGCCGCGCAGGGTGGCTTCCTTCACGTGCATGTCCAGGCAGAAGCCACAGCCGTTGAGCTGCGATGCACGGATGTTGACCAGATCAATGATGGCCGCTTCGATCGAGGCGGTGTGGGCGGCATGCGAGTACAGGCCGAGCTTCTTGAACAGTTCGGGGGATTGCGCGGCGTAATCCAGGCGTGCGGTCATGGTGTGTTCCTGTAGCGGGTGAAGGGCACAGCGAGGCTAGGCCTGCACCCGCAATGCCGGTAGGCGGGGGCCGGGCCGCACGCTGTTGCATGAAAAACACCAATGTCCTGTCACAGCGGCCGATGCTCGGCCGTCTGCCGGGCATGGACACCTCATCGCACCTGCGCACCGCATCGCGCCCTGCCAGCGAACAGGTCTGGCAGGCTTTCCTCGCCGCATTGCGCGAACTGCCGCCCGATGCACGTGCGATCCTGCTGTTGCACGACGTGCTGGGCGCCGGATTCGAGGACATCGAGCCCCTGCTGGGGCTCGACCCTTCCACGTGCAGGCAACGGTTGGCGCTGGCGCGGAGCCACCTGCACGCACAACGTGCCCGCCTGGAGCCAGGCAGCCCATGAACGCCGCAAAGCCCCGCCCGGCCGGCGACGGTCACGATGCGTTCAATGCGTCCTTCTCCACCAGCTACGCCGGCGTGCTGGCCTTCATCGCAGTGGCGTCCGAGGGCAGCTTCGCGCGCGCGGCCGACCGCCTCGGCATCGGCCGTTCGGCCGTCAGCCGCAGCGTGCAGAAGCTGGAAAGCCAGTTGGGCGTACGGTTGTTCCTGCGCACCACGCGCTCGACCACGCTCACCCGCGAAGGCGAGCTGTTCCTGGAGGGCTGCAACCCGGGCGTGACCTGCATCCTGCAGGCGCTGGAGGAAATGCGCGACCTGCGCGAGGGCCCGCCGCGCGGACACCTGCGCATCAGTGCCGGCCACGGCTTCGGCCGGCGGGTGGTTGCTCCCCTGCTGGCAGCCTTCCGTGCCGAGTACCCGCAGGTATCAGTGGAGCTGCTGCTGGACGAGCAGGCCCCCGACCTGGCCGGTGACCGCATCGACGTGGCGTTTCGCGACGGCCTGCTGGAAGACAGCCAGGTGATCGCCAAGCAGCTGGTGCCGATGCAGCTGGTCGTATGTGCATCACCGGCGTACGTGCAGACGCACGGCCTACCGGTGTCGGTGGATGCGCTGTGCACGCATGCCTGCATCGGACGGCGCCTGCCGGGCGGACGCATGCAGCCCTGGGATTTCCGTGTCGACGGTGCCGAAGTGCACCTGCAGCCGCCGGCCGCACTGGTGTTCAATGATGCCGACCTGGCCCTGCAGGCCGTCATCGACGGGCTGGGCATCGCCCAGCTGCCCAGCTATCAGGTGCGTGAAGCGCTTTGGGCGGGAAGGGTGGTGACCTGCCTGGATCGGCATGCGCCGCTCGATCGCGGTCACTACCTGTGCTATCTCAGCCGCCGCCAGCTGCCCAAGCGCGTGCGTGCCTTCATCGACTTCAGCACGCAGCGGGTGCGCGCGCTCGAACTGGATGTGATCTCGCACTGGGAAGCACGCCAGCAGGCCAACCCTCTGAAGCCAGGCAAACAGCCCACCTGGGCCTGAGCGTATTGATGCGTGCCGGGCAACAGTGCGCGGCCCGTCACGGACCTACTGCCTCGCGCCCGCGCTACCTACGATTCCTGCGCCGGACCACATCCGGTAGCCCCTCTACATTCCAGGAGACACGCAATGAAGTTCCTCGTCATCGGTGGTACCGGCCGCATCGGCAGCAAGGTGGTGGAGCGCCTGCGCGTAGCCGGGCATGAGATCGTGGTGGCAGCGCCCTCCACCGGGGTGGATGTGCTGACCGGTGAAGGTCTGGACGCCGCCATGGACGGCGTCGACGTGGTGGTGGACCTGGCCAACTGGCCCTCGTTCGAAGATGCGGCAGTGCTTTCGTTCTTCGTGACCGCCGGCCACAACATACTTTCGGCCGCCACCCGTGCCGGCGTGCGCCACCATGTCGCGCTTTCTGTTGTGGGTACCGACAAGCTTGCCGCCAGTGGCTATTTCCGCGGCAAGATCGCCCAGGAGCGGCTCATTCGCGATTCCGGCCTGCCGTACACCATCATCCATTCCACGCAGTTCTTCGAGTTCCTGCCGGGCATCATCCAGTCCGCCGGCGACGGGAAGACCCTGCGGCTGCCGGCCGCCGACGTGCAGCCGATTGCCGCCGAGGATGTTGCCGAAGCGGTGGCACGCATCGCGCAGCAGGCGCCAGCCAATGGCGTGCTGGAGATCGCCGGACCGCAGCGCAGCGCGATGGCGGATCTGGCCAGGCGCTATCTGCAACTGACAGGTGATTCCCGGCAGGTGGTGGCAGACGCCGATGCACTGTACTTCGGGGCGCCGCTGCAGATCGACACGCTGGTACCGGCCGGCCACGCGTGGCTGGGACAGGTCGGCTTCGAAGCCTGGCTGCAGCAGTCCGGCCTGTTGCAGCGGCAGCCTGCCTGAGCGGCGAATCGATCGCCTGCCGCAGCTGCGCTTGATGGAGCCGCGCAATGACCGAGCTGAAGCCGCCTTCGCCCGCCATGCTGGACCGCTACCAGGGTGACGACGTGAAGCCGCTGTACACCGGCCGCGTGCGGGTGAGCGGTGGCCAGGCCCAGCACGGGCGGGCGTCCGGCGTCGTGCGGTCGGACGACGGTGCACTGGCGGTGGACCTGCGTCTGCCGCCGGAACTCGGCGGGCCTGGCGGCGGCACCAATCCCGAGCAGCTACTGGCCGCGAGCTACGCCGGCTGCTTCCACGGTGCCATGGTGCTGGTGGCCGCGCGTGCCGGCCTGCTGCTGCACAACCCCAGCATCGAAGTGGCGGTCACCTTCGCCCGTGATCCGGCAGATGGGCTGTATCTGCTGTCGGCCGAGATCGTGGTACATCTTCCCGGCATGGATGAGAACCTGGCCTGCGAATTGGTTCGCAACACCGAACGCGTCTGCCCATACGCCAAGATGTTCCATCGTGGCGTCAGCCATGTGGTGCATGTTCGGGTCGGCCCGCAGGCTCCACCTCTGTAGAACCGAGCCATGCTCGACTCCGGGAAGGTCCTGGCCCTGACGTCTACACGGCTAGGCCGTATTCCGCTACAACCCAGCTCGGCTACGATGGTGGCGCCGGCAACCTGGCCGGTGGGGCAGGGGATGCAATGGACATGCAGGCAGGGGGCGGATTCGATCCGCCGGCAAAGATCGATTCGCAGGAACTGACATTCCACTGGCTCTACCAGCGGGTGCAGGGACTGGTTGAGCACAGCATCTACCCCAAGGCGGGCAGGGTGGAGACGTGGGCGTTTCGCATCGGCGTGGGTGCGGCGATCATCGGCATTCTCATTGGTCAGCTTCCGGATCGATGGCTGCCTGTTGGCGCGGTGCTCCAGGTGGTTGTTGCCTGTCTGGCGATCGAAGTCGGAGGGTTCATTGTCGGTGGCGTCCTGGCCGCCCGCAGGGGCATTCGCCAGTTCAGCCAGCCTCGGCTCTCGCACGCCCGGGAGATGGATGAAGACTTCGCTCACTGGCAATCGGTGGTGACCGAGCTTCGCGGATTCCCGCGCGTCCAGCGCGAGCGGCGACTCAAGTTCGTCAGCACCTTGCGTACAAACATGATTGAGCGCATGGGCATGATGTATGGCGGGCTGCAGCGGCTGGGACCATTCCCGCTGTTGATTGCCCTCTACCTGCAGTTCCGCGGATGGAAATGGGGCGACTGGACGGGCGCTTTCGATGTTGGCCTGCTGGGTGCACTACTGATCTTCGCCATGGTGCTGCTGTACCTGCTGGGCTGGATGCTGATCGGCCATCACACCAGGCTCGATACCTACGTTGCCTTGTTGGAGGGCTCCATCCACGAGCCCGAGCCCTCCCAGCCAACGCGTTTGTAGCGTCGGGCCGTCATGTTCTTCATGCTAAGCGACAAACAGGACTGTGAGTCATCCAGTGAGGCATACGCATGGCTCAAGAGTGCCGCGCTGTGGCTGGATGCAGCCGATTTCTTCGGGCTTGCTGCATCATGTTCGTACATTTCGCCGACTTCACAGATCTGTACCCAGCAGATGGGCATAGTGGCCCTTGGGTAGTGTGAGCGCGTCCATCCAGCCACGGGATTTTCCCGAACGCCAGGAGGTCACTGTGCCAAGTTGTGATGAAGGAATGAAGTTGACGCGCCGCCAGGTGATCGCCGGCGGCGTCACGACCGTGGCAATGTCCGCCGCACCGGGGGCGTCATCGCTCGCCGCCGAACTGGCGACGCCCCCACCGCCCAGGCCGCCGGTCATCAGCACGGTGGCCTTGACCGTCAACGGCAAGCGGCGGGAGCTTGAACTCGACACCCGGACCACGCTGCTCGATGCCCTGCGCGAACATCTGAAACTGACCGGGACCAAGAAGGGCTGCGACCACGGTCAATGCGGTGCCTGTACCGTGCTGGTCAACGGTGAGCGCATCAATGCCTGCCTCAGCCTGGCGGTGCAGCACCAGGGCGATGCCATCACCACCATCGAAGGCCTCGGAACCCCCGATGACCTGCATCCGATGCAGGCCGCCTTCATCAAGCATGACGGCTACCAGTGCGGGTACTGCACGCCGGGGCAGATATGTTCGGCGGTGGCGGTACTGGACGAGATCAAGCGGGGTGTCCCCAGCCATGCACAGGCGGACGTCAGCGCACGGCCCCGGGCCACCAACATGGAAATGCGCGAACGCATGAGCGGCAACCTCTGCCGCTGCGGCGCCTATTCCAACATCGCCGAGGCGATGGAAGAGGTCGCTGGCCTAACCTCTGCAGGGGGGCGCTCATGAGGGCCTTCAGTTACGAACGCGCGAAATCCCCGGCCGAGGCCGCCAAGGCCGTCGCCGGTACCGAGGGCGCGAAGTTCCTGGCCGGAGGGACCAACCTGCTCGACCTGATGAAGCTGGAGGTCGAGACGCCAGCGCACCTCGTCGATGTGCAGGACATCGGCCTGGACAGGATCGAACCCACCGACGAGGGCGGCCTGCGCATCGGCACGCTGGTCACCAATACCGCGCTGGCCTCGCATGAGCGCGTGCGCCGCGACTACGCGGTGCTGACCCGCGCGATCGTGGCAGGCGCCTCCGGGCAGTTGCGCAACAAAGCCACCACCGGCGGCAACCTGCTGCAGCGCACGCGCTGCCCGTATTTCTACGACCCCAATCTGCCCTGCAACAAGCGCCTGCCCGGATCCGGCTGCGGCGCGCTCGAGGGGTTCTCCCGGCAGATGGGCGTGATCGGCACCTCGGACAGCTGCATCGCGACCTATCCGGGCGACATGGCGGTGGCCCTGCGGGTGCTGGATGCCTCGATCCAGACCGTCAGCGGTGACGGCAGTACGCGCAGCATCCCAATTGCCGATTTCCATCGTTCCCCCGGCGACAGGCCGCAGCAGGACAACGTGCTGCAGCGCGGTGAGCTGATCACCCACGTCACGCTGCCGGAGCCCCTGGGCGGTCGGCACGTGTACCACAAGGTACGTGACCGCGCGTCCTATGCGTTCGCACTGGTGTCGGTCGCCGCGGTCGTGCAGCGAGACGGCTCGGCGCGGTTCGCCTTCGGTGGAGTTGCGCCGAAGCCGTGGCGCGTCGAGGCAGCCGAACCGCTGCTGCGCGACGGCGTAAAGGCCGCGGCCCGGCAGGTGTTCGCCGGTGCCCGTCCGACGCGGGAGAATGCGTTCAAGATCGCTCTCGCCGAGCGCACCCTCGCAGCCGTGCTGGTGGAAGGAGAGCGCTGATGCCCCTTGAATTCAACGCCCCCGCCGGCGACAACCTGTTCGACAAGGCCAAGGTCGTCGGCAAGTCGACCCCGCGCATCGACGGACCACGCAAGACCACCGGCACCGCCCCCTATGCCTACGAGCGCCATGACGTGGCGCCGAACCAGGCCTACGGCTACATCGTCGGTGCCGGGATCGGCAAGGGGCGCATCATTTCGATGGATGCCTCCCGCGCGCGTGCCGCGCCCGGCGTACTGGCGGTCATCACCGCACCGGAAACCAAGCCGGTCGGCAAATCGAACTGGAACAATGCGCCGCTGTTCGGCGGACCCGACGTGGCCCACTACCACCAGGCCATCGCCTGCGTGGTGGCAGAGACCTTCGAGCAGGCCCGCGCCGCCGCGGCGCTGATCCGCACCCGCTACGAGCGCGGCAAGGGCCGCTTCGATTTCCCGGCCCTGGCACCGTCCGCACCGCTGGCAAAGGGGCGCGACGGCAAGCCCGACCGGCAGGCGTTGGGCGATTTCGACACCGCCTACGCGAGCGCCGCGGTCAAGCTCGACGAGATCTATCACACCTCCGACGAAAGTCATTCGATGATGGAGCCGCACGCCACCATCGCCGCCTGGGAGGGTGACACGCTCACGCTGTGGACGGCGAACCAGATGATCGACTGGGCCAGGCAGGGCATGGCGGCGATCCTCGGCATCGATCCTGCCAAGGTGCGCGTGGACTCGCCCTATATCGGCGGCGGCTTCGGCGGCAAGCTGTTCATCCGTGCCGACGCGGTGCTCGCCGCGTTGGCGGCCAAGCAGGTCGGGCGACCGGTGAAGATCGCGCTGCAACGCCCGTTGATGCCCAACAACACCACGCACCGGCACGCCACCCTCCAGCGCGTGCGGATCGGCTGCGGAAAGGATGGCCGGATCTCCGCCATCGCCCATGAGAACTGGTCGGGCAACATCAACGGCGAGGATGGCGAAAACGGCACCCTGCAGACGCCCAAGCTCTATGCAGGCGCCAACCGCCTGGTTGCCAACTACATCGCCACGCTCGACATGCCTGAAGGCAATGCGATGCGCGCACCGGGCGAAGCACCAGGCCACATGGCGTTGGAAGTGGCGATGGACGAAATGGCCGAGAAGCTGGGCCTCGACCCGATCGCGTTCCGCATCCTCAACGAGCCCGAGGTCGTGCCCGGCGATCCGTCCAAGAAGTTCTCCGACCGCAACCTGGTGCGCTGCCTGCGCGAAGGCGCGGAGCGCTTCAACTGGAACAAGCGCAACGCCAGGCCGGCGCAAGTCAGGGAAGGGCACTGGCTGGTCGGCATGGGCGTGTCCGCGGGCTATCGCGGCGCACCGACGATGAAGTCGGCGGCGCGGGTCCGGCTTGATGGCGAGGGCGGGGTGATTGTCGAGACCGACATGACCGACATCGGTACCGGCTCCTACACGATCATCGCGCAGACGGCAGCCGAGACCATGGGCGTGCCGCTGGACCGGGTCCAGGTCACCCTCGGCGATTCCCGTCATCCCGCCTCCGCCGGTTCCGGCGGCCAGTGGGGCGCGGCAAGCTCCACCGCGGGCGTGTACGCGGCGTGCGTCAGCCTGCGCCGCAAGGTAGGCGAGAAAGTCGGCTTCGACGGCGACACCGCAGACTTCGCCAATGGCCGCATCCAGGCGGGTGGTCGGACCATCAAGCTGGCGGAAGCGGGCACACTGTCGGCGGAGGACGGCATTGCCTTCGGCGACTTCAAACAAGGCTACGACGTCGGCACCTATGCAGGGCATTTCTGCGAGGTCGCCGTGCATGCCTACACTGGAGAGACGCGCATTCGCCGCATGCTTGCGGTATGCGATGGCGGCCGGATCCTCAATCCGCTGTCTGCACGCAGCCAGGTCATCGGCGGGATGGTGATGGGGGCGGGCGCGACCCTGATGGAGGAGCTGGTGGTCGACAAACGGCTTGGCTTGTTCATCAACCATGACCTGGCCGGCTACGAGGTTCCCGTGCACGCCGACATTCCGTACCAGGAAGTGGTCTTCCTCGACACGCTGGATCCGGTGATCTCGCCGATGAAGGCCAAGGGCGTGGGTGAACTGGGCATCTGCGGGGTTGGCGCCGCGATCGCCAATGCGATCTACAACGCAACCGGCGTGCGCGTGCGCAACTATCCCATCACCCTGGACAAGCTGTTGCCCGGCTTGCCCGATGTAGGTTGACGGTGCGCATGGACCGACCCGTAGCCTCGCCCACTCTGGAGGTCTCCGCCGCAGGCGGAGGGGAGCCCGGCGATCTTGCCGAGGACCTGTCCGCAGCGCCGGGTTTCCTCGCCGAAGGCAGCCCGCGCGGCGTACTCGAGACGGCCTTGACGCGCGTGCGTGCGGGCGAGCGCGCCGTGCTCGCGCTGGTGCTGGAAACCGATGGCTCCACTTACGCTGGTGCCGGCGACATGGTGCTGTTCTGCAACGGCAGCCAGGTCGGCTGGCTGAGCGGCGGATGCCTGGAGCCCGAGCTCGCGCGACGCGCGGAGCAGGTGAGCGCGGCAGGCCGGGTCGACTGGATCGAGATCGACACCCGCAGTGACGACGACCTGTTGAGTGGGTCTGCGCTCGGCTGCCGCGGCCGGCTTCGGATTGCCCTTCTGCCGTTGCGTGCCATGTCCGGCATCGACGCCGTGATCGAGGCTTGGTTGCGCGAGGGCGTGTCACTCCAGCGCGACCTTCGCACGTCGGGGCAGGTCGTTTTCCGCGCCGGGCATCGCGAGCAGGCATGGCAGCTGCATCCGATGGACGGGGCGCAGTCTTTTGGCGAGGGCGCATGGCATTTGCCGTTGCTCCGGCTTCCGCGGGCCCTGGTGTTGGGGGGAGGTCCCGAAACGCCCTCCCTGGTTCCGTTGCTGCGGGGCCTGGGGTGGCGGGTCAGCGTGGCCGAACGGCGAGCGCGCTGGGCCTCAGCCGGGCAGTGCGCGGATGTGCATCTTCAGACCAACCCTGCAGAGGCCCTTCATGGCGACCCGTGCGACGCGGCACTGGTGATGCATCACGATTTCGAACTGGACCGGGAGGCGCTGGTGGCCCTGGCTGATACCAAAGTTGCGTTCATTGGACTGCTGGGTCCGCGGCGAAGGCGCGAGGACCTGTTCAAGCTGCTGACACCGGGTCAGCGCCACTGCCTGTCCCCGAGACTTCGATCACCGGTCGGCCTGAACATCGGCGGCCGAGGGCCCGAGGCGATTTCGCTCAGCATCGCCGCGCAGCTGCAGCAATGGCGAAGCGCGCACGGCAGGTGACTGACGCGCATGCGGTCGTCGTGCTGGCTGCCGGCGGGAGCACCCGACTTGGCCAGCCCAAGCAGCTTCTGACCCGGCAGGGCGAGACCCTGGTACATCGCGTGGTGCGGTTGGCACGCGAGCTCGCGCCAGCGCAGGTCCTGGTCGTGGTGGGCGCGAACGCACAGGCCGTGACATCCAGCATTGCCGGGCTGGATGCCACTCCGGTAACCAACCACCACTGGGAACGCGGCCTGGCGAGCAGCCTGCAGGTTGCCGGCGCGCACCTGCTGCCCACGGTGACCGCGGTGATGGTCGTGGCATGCGACCAGCCCGCAATCGAGCGCTCACATCTGCAGGCGCTGCTTACCGGTGCCCGCGCCTCGGCGTCAGGGTGCGCGGGCACCCGTCATGGAGACGCGCTTGGCATTCCTGCAGTAGTGCCGCGTGCATGGTTCAACTCTGCGGGTGCAACCGGAGACCGCGGCTTCGGCGCGCGCCTGCGGCAACTTCCTGTCGATACGGTGCATGTCCTGCAGGCACCGGAACTGGGCCTGGATATCGATACGCCAGAAGACCTCGCGCGTGCGCGCGATGCGGGCTGGATCGATGCCGGGAGGTGACTCGCATGATCACTGGGCCAATGCCTGTCACGCAGGTGACGGACGGCAGGGCTGGTGCCCGAACCCTCGCTGCCCGCAGCCCTGCAGAGTCGAGCCACGCTCGACTACGGCACGCCACATCGCGCTCCATCAGGCACATCACTAGCAAGAATCTGCAGCACCCGATCCAACAGAACAGGCTCCGGCACGTCAGCCAGCACCTGCTCCAGGTAATCCAACGGCTCCAACTGCCATTGGAGGAGCGCGCGCAACCGCACAACGGCGGGCGCCCGCTGGTGGGCGTCCAGTGAAACCTGCAGGAGAAGATAGTGCGAGCGCCTCTCCAGCCACAGTACCGGAACGCCCCTGCAGTAGATCTGCAAAGTGGCGTCTTGACGCTGTTCGACGAACTCAAAGCCCTGCCGTGGCCGCGCTTCCACAAACTGCCTTACCTGTCGGCGGAGCAGTGAAAACCGATCGTCGGGGATGCTCTGGAACGCGAGCTGCTCAGGCACCGGCGGCACCGGCCAATGAATCTGCGCCGCAAGCACCGCTGCGAGGCAAAGCACCGTGGCCGCCCAGCGGCACCACGCCACTCAGCCCTCCGGATGCAGCCGCGTACTGGCGTGTGCAGTGAGGCCTAGTCCGGCCATGATCAGACCCTCCATCACCCGCGGGCCAACGTATTGCTCCAACTCGCCGTTCTCGCGGGCGCGCTCCGCGGCCAGCAGAATCTCCAGTACCACGCGAAGCCCGGCCAAGGAGCAGTCGGTGTCCGCCAGGGCGATGCGTCGACCGGGCATCTGATGGCGTTCCGGCCACGGCTGACCATCGGAGGCGGCGCCGGCGCCGATGCTGTGCAGCAGGGCGATGAGGCTGTTCGGGTCCAGGTCGGGGCCGTTTGCGGGCACATCGTGGATCGAGTGCGGGGCAGGGGAGTGGGGCTTGGTCATGGCAGGGCTCCTTGCGTGCATGCAGAAGCCGCCACCGATAAAGGTGGCGGACGGTGCGTGGTTCGAAACCCGGTCTACGCTAAACCGGCAGGCACAAGGCCTCCACGCACCGCCCGCCATAGTCGGCCGACGGATTGCCAGCCGGCACCACCTGAGGGGTGATGCCGGCTGGCAAGCGTTTACTTCAGCGTAGAACCGGGGTTTCGAATCCCGGCCACCCGTTTCCGGTGGCACGCAAAGGAATACGCCCGGCTGTGCGCGATGCCAATGCAGTAAGGCCGATGCCGTCACCACTTTCAACATTTTCAGAATCGTTGCATACGACGCAACGAAGCTGGAGCCTTGCGCTGCAGCGCTATCGGCGATGTTGGTGGTGCAAGCCTAGCGAGTGTCGGCATCCGCCCGGCGAGGCCGCGAGCGAGGCGAATGCGACAGGATTGCCAAGGGCCGCCAGGTGTCAGTAACCCTTCAACGCAACCTTGGCCCGCTCCAGCCATGTGGCATTGTGGCTCCGTGCGTGGCGCGACCAATGCTGGGCATCGTCGATGATGCTGGCGAACAGGCTGCGGGCCTGCTCGCGATCGTCGGGTTGCGGCTGCGCCATCAGCCATTCGGCGTAGAGGCAGCGAGCGGCCGCATCGTTTCCGCACTCCACCGCGCGCTCGAATGCGACGCGGGCTCCGGGGGCTTGCCCGGTTGCCAATGCCTGCGCGTACAGCAAGGTCTGTTCCGGTTTGCGGCGCACGTCCGGGTGGCGTGCGAACAGGCCGTCCAGCGTCTCCACCGCAAGCGCAGGCTGCCCGGAATCGAGGCGGGCACGGGCAAGACCGGTCAGGATGTAGGGATCGTCGCCCAGCGGCGAGCTGGCCGCCTGTTCGAGCAGGGTCCTGGCTTCCTCGGCCTGGCTGGCATCCAGCAGCGTCATGCCCAGGCGAACGCGGTTCTGCACGGTGGGTGTTCGCGACAGCTCCGCGCGGGCGTTGCGCAGGTCCTGGCCAGGATCCATCAACTGCTTGGCGGAGCGGATGGCCTTGCGGGCGCCGCGCGAGTTGCGGGCTTCAGGGAAGTAGATCGCCAGGAAGTAGACGACGCTGCCGAGTAGCGGGAACGAGAACAGCAGGATGAGCCAGTAGAGGCTCTGGCCCGAGCGGATGGCGTGCACCGCGAAGTAGATGGCCGCCAGTACGTGGAGTCCGATTCCGATATAGGGCATGTGTGCCGCCTCGTCCTTGTGAGGGGTGGAACTATAGTTGGGGAGGGGTGGGGCGCCAATGGGCGGGGTGACCGGGCGTGACGCGTCACGTTAATGGGGGTGGATCCTGCAGGACTGAGCGCTGCATGCCACTATGTGGCGGGGCTGCATCGATGGAAGGGGATACATGGAACGTACGCAGAAGACGCTAACGATGGCTGATGTTGCTGGATGGGGTTCGGCGCTCGTCACGTTCGGATTGATTCAAGGGGCCTTCTATCTGAAGGCGTATTGGGGGCACTTCGGCCTGGATCCCTTTCAGTTTGTTGCGGTGAGTGAGCTTGCGCTGGCAGGGCTTGCTGGGATCGGCATGGTGTTATTTCTCATGCTGCTGGCCTCGCTGTTTGGCGGCTGGGTGGAGATGAAGGTCACGAGCGGCAGCTCCAAAAGCAAGCTGTTCGCATGGCTGTTTCCAGTGCTTTTCTTCACTGCCCTGGGGCTGCTGCTTTGGTGGTCGAACACGTGGCCTCTTCTGATAGGGGTACTTCTGACGGTCATCTGTGCGTTGATCGTGCATCTTTCGCCGGTGGTGCCCACCGCAGTGAAAGATTCCCCTTGGCTGATCTACGCCTTGGTGATGCTGGTCTACGTCTCGATAGCGTCAAGCATGCTTGGCTCCCAGCGTGCCGAGAAGATTTCCTCTGGCGGCGGCAAGCACGTGACGGCTGTGACTGTTGATGGAAAGGTCCAGGGCGACCTAAGCCTGATTGGTCGTCTTGGTGACAGCTATGCACTGTGGGACCCGGCGCGGAAAGCTACAGTGCTTGTGCCTGTTGGCGATGTTGGGAGGTTGGAGATTCTGCGAAAGGGTGTGATTCCTGTTCCGGCAGCCCAATAGGGCTGGATCTTGGCAAGCGCCAAGCTGAGAGTGGCAGTGCACTTCAGTACGGGGATAGCGATAAGGGATGTTTATCGAGGGTAGGTGGTCGTGTGCGCTTGGCTGAAAGCAGACGCCGCCTTGGAGGGATCTGTTGCGCCCGTGGTAATGTGCACTCTTGGCCGAAGGCGGACAGATCGGGTGAGATCAGCCGGACGCTGCGTGTAATCCAAGGCGGAGTGAGATGTTGCGACCAGGGTGGATGTCGCAGGTGATGACTCGATAATTCGAAGTCAGTAGCTTCGGAGCGCGAACGTATACAGCCGTCGATAGAGTTCGCTTGCCACGCACGTCAGTGAGTCCGGGCAATTCAGCTCTGGCAGCACTCTATTCAGTTGATCGTTTGTCGAGAACCTTGAGTTCGGAGACGCAGACTTGCGCCGCCCACTGCGCAAGGTGACCATTGTTTCCCGCGTCGACCTTTCCCGTGATCGCCACCTTTTGCCCTCTGAAATTACTATCGGGAGCAGTTCCCGTGAGCCAAACACCAAGCTTTTTGTCGTGATTGCATCCAGGTGCTGAATATAGCCCACTCTCTTCAAATCCAGAGCAGTAGAATCCAGTCGTCCTCACATAGCCGTCGTGGAATTTCTCTGGCGCCGCCACCAGCTCCTCGATGGATACTTCTTTACTCGGTGATTTTCTCGAATCGCACGCCTCGGCGGTAAGGTTCGCATCATAACCGCTTGGCGGGGCGGCCCGACAACCAAACAAACCCGCGAGCGAGACGCAGAGTAAGAATGACCAGGCTACCAGATTCTTTGTTCCCATTTAAAATTCTCCTGAAGAGTTCAACAACCTGTCATCGGTGTCTTCTTGCAATCGATAACCCTATTGACGTCCCCATAGTTCTCTCGAGTGGGAACTTCGAGTTCCTCTCCCACCTTCTTTTCAAACGAATTGGCACGATTCTCTTCGCGAGAGACCCCATTTGCTTCCAGCTGACGCAGATCCTGCGTCAGCCTTATGCTTCCTGTCCGATCATGCTGTGCGGCATGTGATATTTCGTGGCTACTATTGACTGGTGAAGGTTGCAATACACCCTTCTCTTTTGTAAGTAGCGCAATATTAGGATTCAGGTAAACTGTCCTATTGTTCTGGTTATAGGACGGAAGCCCGGTTCCAGAGATAACTATAGTGTACAGATGGGGAGATTCTTCAAGTCGCCTTAGTTCATCGCGCGCCAGGGGCGACATTGCCACTGCTGCCATATGCATCCTTCCAGCGTGCTGGTTTACTCCATTTATGTAGGCGTAGCTTACAATTCTGCCGTCCGGGTCAACGAACTTGTAGGGGTTATTGTTCGCGTACCTGTACCTATTGAACTGTGATGCTGGATTGTCGTACGCAGTGACTGGGTCAACACTGAGAAAAATTCCTAGTGCAGGTTCATAGTAGCGCTGCTGCATGTAGTTGAGCCCTGTCTGCGCATCAGACACTTGACCGGTGAAGCCCGGCTGATCATCGCTACCTGCGACGAGCACGGATCCATATGGATCATAGAATGATTCAGCCATCAGATTTCCAGATGCGTCCGACTCTGCCACGGGGGTTCCCAAAGCATCGGTGTGCACGTACGTGACTATCGTCTGTGCGTACACATTTGGGCTGAGCGCCCCGCAGATCAGCATCAGCGAGATCAAGTGAAGGGCGGCTACGCTGGCTCGATTCATTTGCACTACCCTCCAGTTGCAGAAACGGCAGGGGTCCAAGCCGAGCATCCTATGGGTTTGCATGCTCTCACTTGGAACGTAGCACCTGCAGGAACGCCCGTGTAGTCGATCTGCACCGATGTAGCAGATCCCGTATAAGTTCCCCTTCCTGTGACTTCGTACCAGGCAGCCCCGGCCACTGCGTTCCAGCTGACGAAGTAGCGCACCTGCCACGGCGGGAATGCATTGGTAACCACGAAGCGCGCGGTAAGTCCGGTTGGTGTTACGGGCGGAACATTCACTGCCACGGCAACTGAGCCACTGTAGCCGCTGCATCCCCCTTGATTGCATGCGGCGACCCGGTATGCATAGGTACCATCGCCGCGACCAGAAATGACCGCAGAGGTACTCCCGCCGCTATAGACCGCCGTCCACCCTCCACCATTCGCGCTTTCTTCAACTACATAGCTGCTGGCACGATCAACCGCGTTCCAGCTGATCGTGTAACTGCCGGTGCCGGAGCTACCCGGGCCGGATAGCGCCGGCTCTGACGGTGGTCGCATCACTACCACGTTCAACGCCGGTCCCTGCGGCCCGCAGCCCCCGTCGTTGCAGGCGGCAACGCTGTAGCTGAGGCTTCCATTTGCGCGCCCAGTCAGGGTCGCGCTGGTGCTGCCGCTATTGAGGACGGCATTCCACGCGCCGCCGGATACGCTTTCGAAGAGCCGGTATGTCGTCGCAAGGGAAACCGGCGACCAGCTCAAAGCGACACTTCCATCATTGGACAGCGTCGTGCCGGACAGACTAGAGCTGCCTGTCGGAGCACGAACAACCCGCACAGTCGCAGGGCCAGTACTCGGCCCGCACCCGCTGCTGTTGCAAGCGGACACACGGTAGGCGTAGCTTCCGTCTGGCTTCTGTGAGAACTCCTTCGCCGTCGCTGCGCCTGTTGCTGCCACGATCCAGGCGGAGCCACCGCTACTTTCTTCCAAGTGGTAGGCGCTCGAGCCGGATACTGGAGACCAGGAGACGGTGTAGGAACCGTTCGCAGACAGTGCGGGAGCACTTAATCCAGCGGGTGATTCTGGGACGCGCAGCACCTGCACCGACGCCGTTGCACCGTACTCACCGCAGCCGGCGGCATTGCAGGCACGTGCGCGGTAGGCAAATGTGCCATTGGGCTTGCCGACAAAAGAGCGAGAGAGGATGGCGTCATTCTGGATCTCGGCCCATCCACTTCCTGTTGTGGACTCCTCCAGCCTATAGGTCTGGGCGCCGGCTACTGCTGGCCACGAGACGCTGTAGTTGCCATCTATTGAGAGCCCTGGCGCGTTTACGGAGGGCCCGGCTGAAGGGAGCGACTGGACTGAAGTGATAGCAGTGGCACTCCAGCCACCGCAGGCCGTAGCGCGACAGCCTCGCACGCGGTAGCCGTAAGACCCGCCAGCCCTGCCGGTCACTTCTCTCGTCCGGTCAGGCCCGGAATAGATGTTGGACCACGCGCCGGCGCCCGCTTGCTCTTGCAGATCGTACCGGCTCGTTTGGGCCACCTCTGACCAGGAGACCGTGTAGTTGCCGCTGGAGCTCTGCGCAGGCGCGCTGATCACCGGGCTCGCGGGTGCCGTCGATGTCGTGGCCTTCGCGACCAGACTTCCGTTTAGGTAGACGTACTCCACGCTGCTGGCGGTGCGATCATTGTCTTGTCGACGAAGCACCCCGTCATTTCCGTAAAAGGATGCGATAGTGCCAGAGTCGGCCGAGGACAGGACTCGCCGTCCGCTACTGTCGTATCGATAGCTTTCCTTACCCACTGCTGTGCGAAGTCGGTTGCCGTAGTCGAATTGAAATCCTTGACCGTTCTTGACAGAAACATTTCCCTGGACGTCGAAGGCGAGCCCGACAACCGTCGAGCCGCTGCTGTTGATGATGTTGGTCAGTCGATTGTTGACGTCATACCAGTAGGAAAGATCCTTAAGGCCTTCAAGTCTGACCGTTCGGATGTTGTCCAAGGCGTCGTAGCTATAGGTTAGCTGCCCGTTGCCACCGAAGGCGGTTGAATGGGTGGACAGCAGGCGATCTTGTGAGTCATAGGTCATCGAGCGAGTGCGCGCTGCGTTCAGTCCATCGGTGATCTGCGCTACGTTGCCTGTCGCGTCGTAGCCATAGGTGTTGCTGAGAACCCCTGCGTCGGAAACACTGGCTGGAAGCTGTCTTCCGTTCTGTTGCATTGTGTGCACTATCCCGTTGCCATACACAAACCGACTCATGCCACCATTAGGGAAGTACGTGACGCTGGATACGAAGGTGCCCGCGCGAGTTGGCTGGCCCAGCGCGTTGGGAGCGTAGTCAACACTAAGCCCGCTTGGATAATGAACACCAGACAAGGAGGCGTGCGCGTCGTAGACGTACCCAGCGGACCGGATAGGCATCCCCGTCTGTTCGATCGATTCTCCGGTAACTAGGCGACGCTTGTTGTAGCTGTAGGTATTCACCACCTGGCTACTACCAGCATCATTGCGCGTGGTGACCTGGGCAACTTTGCCGTCGGCGGTGTAGCTCCAGATCTGATCACCATTGCCGTCCGGGAACGACAAGGCGAGCAGGCGGTTTCGCGCATCGTAGGATCTGGAAACGCGTCGCGGAGCAACCGACGCCGAGTTGCCGTCTGGTTCGCAGCCGGTGCTACTCGGGAGGCCGGACGCAGACCAAGCGACGTTCCCGGCGCCGTCGTAGCCAGCGAGCGTAGCACCTGTCTCAGGCTCCACTGTCCGGCACAACTCTTGGGCCGCGTTGTAGGAATAGGCTCGCGTAACCCCCAGGCTGCCATCTGCGCTGCTGCGGCGAATGCTCAACGGCTTTCCGAAGGCGTCGCGATCAATGACCGTCAGCACTCCTTCCGGCTGAAGGATCCGCGTAGGACTGTCGAAGGAGGGCTGATCCAGCATGCGATACCAAGTGCGGGTCTCGGCACCCCGAGGGTTGCGAGTAAGAGTGAACACGCCTGACGCATCTCGGAGATAGCTGAGCCACGTGGTAAGGTCACCCAACTCGGAGTTCTGAGTAACAGAGGTGGTGCGACCTAGTGCGTCATAGACGGTCCAAGTGCCACGATCACTATTGGCTGTTGCTGCAGGATAGGAGGAGAACACAGTCCGGCCTTCGTTGTCGTACTCCTTGCCCGTGAATCTGATGGTGCCTGGGTCAGCGGCGTCGTACTCAGAGACAATCAACGGACGCCACAGTGCGTCGTAGTACGCGATGGAAACTCGGTTTCCAGTAGTGGTCATTTTTCGCCAATGGCCAGCCGCAACGCCGTACTCGTCGCCCATAACCTGAACAAAGTTCTGGTTCATCGGGCTCCATGCGGTGCTATCTCCGCTAGGGTAATCAACGCCCGCCACCCGTCCCATCGCGTCATAGCGATATCCGGTTGAGAACCCGTTCTGATCGGTGACTTGGCTAATCCAGCCGTGATCATCCACGACAGCGCTTTGCGTTGTGCCACCAGGGAAGCTGATCAGCTGTGGAACACCGCGCTTCCAAGAACTCAGCGCGATAGTGTTCCCATTTCCATCGCGCACATATGCGATGGTGCCGTCGGCGTTGTATCCAAGCGATTGGGTCAACTTCCCGAACGCCAAGAACTGCGTGGGTCGAGAGGTGACGGGATCGAACGTCGTCTGATCGGCCAGGACGCCATTGATCGCACGAGTAGCAACTTGACCCAGAATCCATGAGCTTTCGTTGTCATGGTAGCTCAGGGTTTCCAAGGTAGTGGCGGCCCGGGCTTCTGGAAGGCAGGCCGTTGCGATCAGAGCAGCTGCGAGCAGCGTCTTGTTCGGATATGCGCTACTACGAGGCGATTTGCGTGCCATACGCTTCCCTAGATTGTGCGGCGCAGCGCAGGAGCGCTGCCATTCGACTGCCTGTCGTACCCACCTTCACGGCGAGCTGGATCGCGTGACCTTCAGCGGTCTCGCATAAGCGTCAAACTGGTCCACGCGATAGAGGAATGTATTTCCATCCTGCGTGATCGTGCGTGACTCCAGCGGCTTGGGTAGCTCTTCTTCCTTCGAGCATGACCAACAGGGATTGTTGCCAATCCGGGCGTAGCTGCCGTCCGAGCTACGCCGGTACTGGATGTCGATCCGCCGCAGCACGCCCTCCGTATTGCCGCGTTCTTCGCTCAGCAGCTGGCCCTCGAGATCGCCGTACTTTTGACTGAAGGTGAAGCGATCCCAGCTGCCGTCCTCGCGGGTTACGGTGAGTGCGCGGGTCTCAGGGCACGGCGTAGTTGAACAGTAGATATGCTGTCCAGTGTCCAGACTCGCAGCAAGCGGCGTGTACTGATAATTCCAGGTCATGGTCGCGAGCCCCGGCCCTGAGATGACCTTGCGATTCAGTGCCAGCACGGTCAGGAGGTGGGACTCCACCGGATAGAAGATCTGCGTGAAGGGCCGGCAGGTGTTCGGTGCATTGGTTCTGCCATGAAGTCGATAGCTCATCTCAAATGTGCCCCTGGCTCCTGAAGGATGAGTCATGACCACCGTTGCGGATGAGCTTGGGCCTGGTGTGAAGGGCACAAAGTCAGCACAGTTCCTCCAGCCGCCAATGGGGCTATCGAACGCAGCTCCGGCATCAAATGACCAACTTGAACCATCTGGAAGAACCACACGGGTGAGCTTGCGATCGACAGTGCTGCCGGCGTACTCATAGTTCCAAGTGCGACCGTTGGCGACGACACTCTCTACCCCGTCAGCACCTGTGTTCACCGTAATGGAGCGGCCGTCGCTGGCGCTCATCACGACCTGACTTGGGGAGTAGGTGAATGTAATGAAATTCCCGTTCCTGTCTTCGATACGGGTCGGCAACGCGCGGAACTCACGTAGCCCCATCGTGCTCGTATAATTGAAGAAGCCATTACCGTAGTTCGCGGTCATGGTCCCGCGGGGGATAGCTACAATGCGGTCAAACCAGTACCTGTCCCCATTGGGAGCATGCGCCATGAAGGCCTCCCCGCTCTCGCCGTTACTGGTGCTCGGGAGACAGGAAAATACCCAGCGATCGGCGGTAGTCCAGTGATAGGCACGACCGTCGGTTGGTTGCTTGGCACCCGCAGCCATGATGATCATGGGCTTGCTGTCGCTCCCGGGAAGACTCAGGGAGAGCCCGCCCCAGAAGAAGTGAGGGTCGAAGGAGAAGCCTACGTCTCCTTGCCCGCTACTCACATACTCGGATGGAGCGCTGGCCTGCTGTGGTGAATTCAGTGGGATCGAACAACGGCGCAGTGGCTCGCCAGGCACCATGGACACCCAGCCACTCTTCCCAAACATGCCCGAGATGTAAGGGAGGTCAAAATCCCAATCCCTCATCGATTTGAGGGTGTCCCGGCGCCCGCCCATTTTCAATGTGCGCGAGAACTTCATTGGCAACGCGTTGTTTCCAGGTAGATCAACGTCGACTTGGGTGAACTGGATGCCGCCCGTATAGAGGCTGACCTTGTCACCGAACAAGTCATTACCTAACGCCGTGAGTTCGCTCAGGCCCTTGAGCTTTTCTTCGTAGAAGACGCCCGCCTGCGATGAGGTCAGTGGCGCGCCAGTCTGTGCTTGAGCGGCGACAGTGAGTGTCAGCAAAAGTACATTGAGGACAATGCTGGTGACTTTCGAATGCAATGACACGTACGTCTCCATGTAGCGCTGGCCAAGCGGCCAGACATGATCCGGTGACTACTACGTCCGCAACGAGACAACTTCAGGACTTATCGGATAGCAATGAGGCATCGCATGGACAAACGCTGCCAAGAGAGCATCATTTACTACGCTTTACGCACGAGCTGCCGACGCTGCGATAGCTGCGCTTGAGAATGACAGTTACGTCCCCTTGCAATGCGGCGGACACTATCTCAAGAAATGACGGCGCGCAACTGGCTTCAGTTTGCTCCTGCAGCCAGGATCCAGGATATGCAATGAGTGACAGCCTG
>NZ_JAOCLC010000024.1:0-65574 GCF_029845105.1 Stenotrophomonas sp. GD03654
TGCCGGCCGCTGGCCGGCAACCCCGGTCTCCTCGAACACCCAAGCCACCCAGTCGATGAACACCCGCAAGCGTGGCGACGGCGTGCGGTTGCGCGGGTAGACCAGGCTCAACGGGCTCGGCGTCGGCGGCATCTCGGGCAACAGCTCCACCAACTGCCCACGCGCGATGTACGGGTCCATCCGGTAACGCGGCGCCTGGATGATACCGAGGCCCGCCAGCGCGGCACCAAGGAACGCGTCCGCACCGGACACTCGCACCCGCGCCGGCAGCGGCACGTAGCGCACCTGCCCGCCCTGCTGGAACTCCAGCGGAATCAGCTGGCCGGTGGCGCTGGAGCGATAGCCAACCATTTCGTGGCCGTCCAGCAGGGACTCGATGCTGCCTGGCACGCCCTTGCCCTGCAGGTAACCCGGCGCGGCCACCGTCACCTCGCGCAGCATCGCCAACCGGCGCGCCGCCAGATCGCTGTCGGCCAGCGTCCCCACCCGCAACGCCGCATCCACGCCTTCGCGCAGCAGGTCGACATAGCGGTCGCCTTCGCTGATCTCCAGTTCGATTTCCGGGTAGCGCTGCAGGAACACCGGAAGGTGCGGGAACAGCAGGTGCCGGCCCAGCGTGCCATGCACTTCGATACGCAACGGGCCGCGTGGCGGCGCGTCACGGAACGCGGCCTCGGCATCGTCCATGTCGGCGATCAGGCGCAGGCAACGGCCATAGAAGGCCTCGCCTTCCAGCGTCGGCACCACCAGCCGCGTGGTCCGGTGCAGCAGGCGCACGCCCAGCCGCTGTTCGAGCGCCTTGATCGCGTCGGTCACCGTGGCCCGCGGCAGGCCCAGGTCCTCGGAGGCCCGGGTGAAGCTGCGGCGCTCGACGATACGGACGAAGGCGCGCATGGCCGTGAAGCGGTCCATTATTCGGTTGTCCGGATGATGTTGACGGATTATGCAGGATTATCCGAAAAGACAATGTCGCGAAGATGGCCCTGCGCCACTCCGGCGTGCCCTGCTGGAACCCACCATGACCCTCTCCCCCGCCCGCTCTGTCGCCCTGGTCACCGGCGGTTCCCGTGGCATCGGCGCGGCCATCTCCCGCCGCCTGGCCGCCGATGGCCACGCGGTCGCCATCAACTATGCGGGGCGCCGCGACGACGCCGAAGCCTTGGCGGCCGAACTCAACGCGGCCGGTGTGCAGGCCATCGCGCTGCAGGCCGATGTGGCCGATTCACAGGCGGTCAGCCAGCTGTTCGACGCCATCGAGGCCCGTTTCGGCGGCATCGACGTGGTGGTCAACAGCGCCGGCGTATTGCAGCTGGCGCCGCTGGCCGACAGCGACGACGCATTGTTCGGGCGGGTGATCGGCATCAACCTCAAGGGAGCCTTCAACGTGCTGCGCGAAAGCGCGCGACGGGTGCGCGACGGTGGCCGGCTGATCACCCTGTCCACCAGCGTGGTCGGTATCAAGCTGGAGCACTACAGCGTGTACGCGGCCAGCAAGGCAGCGGTGGAGACGATGGGCGCGATCCTCAGCAAGGAGCTGCGAGGGCGCAACATCACCGTGAATGCAGTGGCTCCCGGCCCGACCGCCACCGATCTGTTCCTGGACGGCAAATCACCCGAACTGATCGAGCGGCTGGCGAAGATGAACCCCCTGGAGCGGCTGGGTACGCCGGAGGACATCGCCGGTGCGGTTGCGTTCCTGGCAGGCACCGATGGCGGGTGGATCAATGGCCAGGTGCTGCGCGCCAACGGCGGGATGGTGTAGATCGCGCGGCCGGCTTCCACGCATGGCGTGGATCGCATCTGCGCATGTCGCGGGGGTAGAGCCGAGCCCATGCTCGGCTGCTCTCCGCGCAAAGGCCAGAAGCAGCCGAGCATGGCTCGGCTCTACATTATCGTCAGCCCGCGCGGGCCTCGCGGCGCCGGTGTACCCAGTAATACAGCGTGGGCAATACCAGCAGGGTCAGCAGCATCGCCGACAGCAGGCCACCGATCACCACCACCGCCAGCGGCTTCTGGGTCTCGGCACCGATCGCATGCGAGGTGGCCATCGGCAGCAGGCCGAACATCGCCAGCAGCGCGGTCATCAGCACCGTGCGCAGGCGCTGCAGCGAGCCCTGTACCACCGACTGCAGCAGGTCCATGCCCTGCTCTCGCAGCTGCGCGAAGCGACTGAGCATGATCACCCCGTTCAGCACCGCTTGCCCGAACAATGCAATGAAACCGATCGCCGCCGACACCGACAGCGGGATGCCGGTCAACCACAGGGCGAGGATGCCGCCGATCATCGCCAGCGGCACGTTGGCCAGGATCAGCGCGGCACTGCTGATGTCCTTGAAGGCATCGAACAGCAGTACGAAGATGATCAGCACCGACAGCGGGATCACCCAGCCCAGCCGCTTCATTGCACGTTGCTGGTTCTCGAACTCGCCGGACCATTCCAGCCGGTAGCCTTCCGGCAGCTGCACGCTGGCATCCACGCGCGTGCGCATGTCGGCCACCACGCTGCCCATGTCGCGGCCGGCGATGAAGATGCTCACCGCCTTCACCCGCTGCGCGTTCTCGCGCGAGATGTTGATCGCGCCGCTGGCCATGCGGAAATCAGCCACGTCGGACAATGTCACCGTGTGGCCGTCGCCGATGCCGACCGGCACCGTGCGCAGCCGTTGCAGGTCGCGGTCGGCGTCGTCCAGGCGCAGCGTGATCGGGAACTTGCGGTCGCCCTCCCACAGCTCGCCGACCTGGCGCCCGCCCAGCGCAGTCTCGATCACCTCGTCGATGTCGCGCACGTTCAGGCCATAGCGTGCGGCACGGTCACGGTCGATCTCGATCTGCAGCTGCGGCAACGACCCGTCGCGGTCGATGAAGGCGCTCTCCACGCCCTCCACGCCACGTACCTGGCCCAGAATCGCCTGTGCCTGCTGGTTCAATACGTCCAGATCCGAGCCACTGACCTTGATCACCACCTGGCCCTTGATCTGCGAGATGCTCTCCAGGATGTTGTCGCGCACCGGCTGCGAGATCGAGAACTCCGGCCCCGGAATGCGCTGCTCCAGCGTGCGCTGCAGGTCGCTCACCAGCTGCCGCTTGTCCACACCCTTCGGCCACTCCTTCTCCGGCTTCAACGCCACCAGCGCCTCGATCTGGTTGGCGCCCTTGGCATCGGAGCCGTCTTCCGGGCGCCCCAGCTTGGCCACCACGGTCGATACCTGCGGGAAAGTGCCGACCAGCTCACGGATGCGCCGCGACTGCTGTTGCGCCTCAGCCAGGCTGGTGCTGGGATCCAACGTGGCGGTCAACCAGATCGAGCCTTCGTCCAGCTCGGGCAGGAACTCCGACCCCAGGCGGGTGCCCAGTGCCAGCGTGCCGACCAGCAGCGCAACCGCGGTCAGCACTACCGCACGCGGGCGAGCCAGTGCGCGCTCCAGGATCGGCCGATACCAGCCGGTCAGGCGGTCCATCAGGGGATTGCCGTCGCGCATGCGGTCGCGCCGCAGCCACCAGTAGCAGAACAACGGCACCACGGTCAGCGCCAGGATCAGCGCGCCGATCAATGCCGAGGTCACCGAGTACGCCATCGGCGCGAACATGCGGCCTTCCTGGCGCTGCAGGGTGAAGATCGGGATATGCGCGGCGATGATGATCAGCATCGAGAAGAACGTCGGTCGACCCACTTCCGATGCAGCTGAAAGAATGGTCGAGAACCGTGTCTTCCGGTCGGCGGTGGACGGCAGCTTCGACAGTCGCGAGACGATGTGTTCGGTCACGATCACCGCGCCATCGATGATGATGCCGAAATCCATCGCGCCCAACGACAGCAGGTTGGCCGGTACGCCCCACAGATGCAGGCCAAGGAAGGTCGACAGCAGGGCCAGAGGCATCATCGCCGCCACGATCAGCGCGGCCCGGGCGTTGTACAGGAACAGCCACAGCACCAGGAACACGAGCACTGCGCCTTCCAGCAGGTTGCGGAAGACCGTCTTCAGCGTGGTCGTGACCAGCCACGAGCGGTCGTAGAACGGTTCGATGCTGACGCCGGCCGGCAACTGGTTGGCCTCGATCTCGGCGATGCGCGCATGCAGGGCGTCGAGCACGTCGGATGGGTTCTCGCCCTTGCGCATCAGCACCATGCCGAACACTGCATCGTCGTTGTCGTCCTGGCCGACCAGGCCCTGGCGGGGCAGGCCGGTGTCGGCAATGCCGGCCAGGTCGCGCACCAGAATCGGCGTGCCCCCGCGCTGCGCCACCACCACGTTGCCGATGTCGGCCGGCGAACGCATCAGACCTACGCCACGGATCAGGAACTGCTGCTGGCCGCGTTCGACATAACCGCCACCCGCATTCGAGCTGCCCTTCTCCAACGCCTCGGCGAACTCACCCAGGCTGATGCCGCGGTCGCGGAGCTTGTCCAGGTCCGGCTTGACCTGGAAGGTGCGCGCGAAGCCGCCGAAGCTGATCACATCGGCCACGCCCGGCACGGTGCGCAGGCTGCGCTCCATCGTCCATTCCTGCACGGTGCGCAGCTGGGTCGGCGTCATGTGCGGGCCTTTCAGCACATAACGGTAGATCTCACCTACCGCCGAACTCATCGCCTCCAGTTCCGGCGATACCCCTTCCGGCAGCTCCACGCCCTGCAGGCGTTCCAGCACCTGCTGCCGTGCGAAGTAGTCATCGGCCTTGTCGTCGAAGGTCAGGATGATCATCGACAGGCCGAACTGCGTATGCGAGAACACCCGCACCGAATGCGGGATGCCGGACAACGCCACTTCCAGTGGCATCGTCACCTCGCGCTCGACCTCTTCGGCGGCACGGCCCGGGTGCAGCGACACCACTGTAACCTGGGTGTCGGACACATCCGGGAAGGCTTCAACCGGCAGCACGCGGAACGCGGCAATGCCAGCGCCGATGAACAGCAACAGTGCGAGCATCACCATCAGCGGCTGGCGCAGGCAGTAGGCAATCAGGCGATCGATCATGGGGCGGCGTGCCCCGTGCCGATGCTGGCGGTGGCGGGCGCGCTGTCCGCCAGCTGCTGCAGCAGCAGGCCGCCCTCGACCACCACCCTGGCGCCTGCGGCCAGACCCTCACGCACCCACAGGCGGCCGTCGCCCAGTTCCTCGGCATGCACGGCGTGACGCACGAAGCGGCCCTTGCCCTCCTCCACGAACACCACCTGCTTGCCGTCGATCAACAACACGGCCGCATCCGGCAGCGAGACACCGCCCTCGCCCGGCAACGCCACCTGGGCGCGCACGTACTGCCCTGCCTTGAAGCCGCGTGCGCGGTTGTCCAGCTCGGCGCGCGCCTGCACCACGCGGCGTTCGCTGTCGACGAAATCATCCACGTGCTGCAGGGTCGCCTGCAGCGGCTGTCCATCGGCGCCGGGCATGGTCACCTGCATGCCCGCCTGCAAGCGTCCAGCCAGGCTCTCGGGAACATCCAGCAGCAGCCACAAGCGGTCCGGATCGCCAATCACCGCCAACGGCTGCTCGCTGTCGGGGCTGACTGCCATGCCCGGGCTCATCCGCCGCTCCACCAGCACGCCATCGATCGGCGCGCGCAGCGGCAGGCGCTGGTCGACGTGCTGGCCATTGCCATACGCCCTGGCGAAGGCGGTTGCACGCGCATGATCGGCCTGGCTGCCGGCGAAATTGGCCTCGGCCTCGTCCAGTTCGCGGCCCGACGCCACACCCGCCGCATGCAACTCGCGGGTGCGCTCCAGCTCCTTTCGCGCCTGCTGCAGCTCGGCACGGCCGCGCACGCCGTCGGCCTGGGCCTGGCCGAATTCGGGCGAGGTGATCCAGGCGATCACCTGGCCCGCCTTCACTTTCTGCCCCGGTTGTGCCTCGATGCGCGCCACCTGCCCCGCCAGCGGCGTGCGCAGCGCGCTGGAGCGCGTCTCGTCCCAGACCACCCGGCCCGGCAGCTGCAGGCTGGCGCTGGCGCCGGCGGTCACCGCCTCGCTGCGCAGCACGTCCAGCTGGCGGCTACCGGCCGGAAACTGGATCTGGCCAGCACTGACCTTCGGCGCGTCCCCGGTATACGACGCCGGTTCGCGGCCGCAGCCGCCCAGCAGGGCCAGCGCCAGCAAGGCCGGCAGCACGGCGTGTCGCGCCTGCGGGCGACAAGCGACGGTGAACTTCATCGAGACTCTCCTTCAGCAACGGATGTGGCCGCTTCCCAGCGCGCCAGGGCAATGGCATGTTCGGCTCGCGCTTCAATCAACGCAGCCTCGAACTCGCGCCAGCTGCGGCGCGCATCCAGCAGATCGGTCAGGCTGGCGGCGCCGCGCCGGTACGCCAGTTCGATGCCCCGCACCGCCTTGCGTGCGGCGTCGGACTGCAGTCCTTCGTAGTCACTTCGACGCTGCGCGGCGGACTGCGCGCTGGCTTGCAACCGGTCCAGTTCGGCACGCGCTTCACGCTGTAGCACCTGCAGCTCCAGCGCGGCATTGTCGCGGTCGGCCTCGGCACGCTGGATCGCGCCGCGTGCACGCGACGGCCCCCCCAGCGGAACGGTTAGCGACACGCCCCAGGTGACACCGCTGATGTCGGTGGGCTCGCGTTCTGCCTCCACGCCCAACTGGATGTCGCGGTGGCGCTCGCTGCGCGCCAATGCCACACCGGCGTCGGCGGCAGCCAGGCGCGAACGGGCCGCGCGCAGATCGGCACGCTGCTGCGGATCGAACGCGCGCGCATCGGCCCTGCCCGCGGGGTCTGGCCACGGATCATCGGCGCTGAGGTCATGACTGTCGTCGCGGCCGAGCAGCAGGCCCAGCGCATGCTGCGCATCGCGCAGATCCAGCGCCGCCTCGCGCGCCGCGTCGGCTACCGCCAGGTCGTCCACCGCCAGCCGCGCGCGGTCGACCGGCGCCATCGCCCCGGTGGCAACCTGCTTGTCCGCCGCCGCCATCTGTTCGGCCGAACTCAGGCGGTTGGCATCGGCAATCTGCGCCCGCTCCTGTGCACCCTTCAGGCCGAAATAGGTTTCATGCAGTGCTACCTGCTGGCGGCGCCGCGCATCGAGCATCTCCAGCCCGGCCACCTCCAGCAGCGCATCGGCCTGGCGGATACGCAACGCGCGCTTGCCACCGCGCTCCCAGGTCCAGCCCAGGCCCACGGTGCTGTCCACCCGCTTGTCCTGCCAGCGCCCAGGACCGATGCCGTGTTTGGGGCTGATCTTGCTGGTGCCGATCGACAGCTCGGTGGCCGGGCGCAGCGCCGCCGTCTGCGCATCACCCTGCACACCGCGCAGCGCCAGTGCCGCCGCACGCAGGTCCGGGTTGCGTGCTTCCATTGCGCGCTGCGCTTCCGCCAGCGACAACGCTGAAGCCACGGGTGCCCACAGGAGGGCGGCCAGCACGGCCGCAAGACGAGGGGAGAAATTCATGCACGTCACGGTAAGGTGACGCACTTGCGCCAAACTTGCCCCAACCTTGCACGAAGCTTGCAATGCGAATCCTGCTGATCGAAGACGACGCCGCTCTGGCCGATGGACTGATCCGCGCCCTGCAGGGTGCCGGACATCTGTGCGACCACCTTTCGCGCGGGCTGCACGCACCCGCTGCACTGGCCAGCGCACCGTATGACGTGATGGTGCTCGACCTTTCATTGCCCGACGTGGATGGCCTGGACCTGCTGTCCCGCCTGCGCAACGACGGCACCACCCTGCCGGTGCTGATCCTGACCGCACGCGATGGCGTGGAAGACCGCATCCTCGGTCTCGACCGCGGTGGCGACGACTACCTGGCCAAGCCATTCGCACTCGGCGAGCTGGAAGCGCGTCTGCGGGCGCTGTCCCGGCGTCGCAGTGATGCACCCGCGCAGAAACGCATGGGCCGGTTGTGCTTCGACAGCATCCGCAATGAAGTGCAGGTGGACGGGCAGCGCATCGAACTGACCGCGCGCGAGTTGTCGCTGGTCGATGCACTGATGCAGCATCCCGGCCGAACGGTTACCAAACAGCGTCTGTTCGACGCGCTGTACAGTTGGGACCACGAGGCCAACCTGTCGGTGATCGAAGTGCATGTCAGCCGCCTGCGCCGCAAACTGGAACAGGCGCGCGCCGGCGTCGGCATCCGCATGCTGCGTGGGCTTGGATACCGGTTGGAGGCCGTGGGTGACTGAGCGCGTGCACAGCCTGCGTGGCCTGCTGCTGCGGCGCCTGTGGCTGCCGCTGCTGGTACTGCTGCTGTGCAGCGCAGTGGGTTCATTCGCCTTGGCGCGCTTCTATGCCGGCCAGGTCTACGACCGCTGGCTGCTGGATTCGGCGATGTCGTTGTCCGAGCTGGTGACGGTGCAGGATGGTCGCGCCTCAATCGAAATCACCCCGGCAGTCTCGCGCATGTTCACCTGGGACACCGCCGACGAAGTGCATGGCGAAGTGGTCGACGCTGCAGGCGGGCGCCTGTATGGCGACCTGCCCGAAGCATTGCCGCGCCCGGCGATGCCCGCCAGCAGCGACGACGCGGTGTACTACGATGCGCGACTGCGTGGCCAGGCCGTGCGCATGGTCGAAGTGGTGGTCAGCGCCGGACCTGGCCATGACATCCGGCTGCGCGTGGCCGAGACACTGCGCAAGCGCCACCGGCTGGAGCGCAAGCTGCTGCTGACCAGCGTTCCGTTCCAGGCTGCGATCCTGACACTGGCGGCGTGGCTGGCCTGGTCCGGTACAGGCGCTGCCGCACGCCATGCCAACCTGGTCGCACGGCGCCTGGCCAGCCCCCGCCCAGACCCGCTGGCGCCGCTGGATCCTACACAGGAGGCGCCGCGCGAGCTGTGGCCGGCAGTGGAGGCATACAACGCACTACTGCAGCGGCTGGACGCCATGCAGGCCGCGCAACGCCGCTTTGTCAGCAATGCCGCGCACCAGCTGCGCACGCCCTTGGCAGCAATGCAGGTGGAGCTGGAGAGTTCATTGCGCCAGCACGATCCGCAGGCCCAGCAACTGGCGTTGTCCGGCACGCTGGCCGGGCTGGCGCGGCTGCAGCACCTGGTCAACCAGCTGCTGATGCTCAGCCGATCGGAAGATCCGCATGGCAGTGGACTGCCACTGCAACCGGTGGACCTGGCTGCGTTGGCACGCGACGTGGTGGAGCGCTACGCCGACCGTTCGTTGGCGGCGGGCGTGGACCTGGGCTACGAGGGGCCCGACGACGGCGTGTCGATACAGGGCGACCCGCAGCTGCTGCGCGAAGCGTTGGGCAATCTGCTGGACAACGCGCTGCGCTACGGTGCCTCGCGCGGGGTGATCACCCTCGGCGTTCGGCAGGAGGTCGAAGACGTATTGGTGTGGGTGGACGATAACGGCGCCGGCATTGCCGAAGCCGAGCGCTCGCGCGTCACGGAACGCTTCTACCGGGCCAGCAGCGAGGGCGATGGCTGCGGCCTGGGACTGGCGATCGTGGCCGAGATCGCGCAGCGGCATGGCGCGACCCTGATGATTGATACCGCCCCGATCGGCGGCGCGCGGGTGGGGTTGCGGTTTCGCTGACCTTTGTCGAATTGCCCTTGTAGAGCCGAGCCTATGCTCGGCTCAGGCACCGTGCCAAAAGCAGCCGAGCATGGGCTCGGCTCTACAGGTTCAAGGTCAGCCGTGAAACGTGCGCATCACCGGCTCATCGAGTACGGCGCCTGCGCGCCCTGCCCCGGCCAATCCTTGTTCGGCTCGGCCTGCATGGTGAAACGCAGCTCGCCACCTGCCAGGATCTCGTCATGGCGCAGGAAGGTGCGCTGCAGCGGCTTGCCGTTGAGGCTCACGCTGCCAACGTACGTGTGCTTGTCATCCAGGCCCTCGGCCACGATGGTGAACGTCTTGCCGTTCGGCAGGCGCATCGCGGTCTTCGGCAGGAACGGGCGGCCGAGGATGTACTCGCCCGAGCCCGGCGCTACCGGGTAGAAGCCCAGCGCGGTGAACACATACCACGCCGACATCTGGCCAACGTCATCATTGCCGGCCAGGCCATCAGGCCGATCGGCATACTGGGTGTCCATGATCTGCTTCAGGCGCGCCTGGGTGCGCCACGGCTGGCCGGCGTACGAGTACAGGTAGGCCACATGGTGACTGGGTTCGTTGCCATGTGCATACCAGCCGATCAGGCCGGTGATGTCTTCCATGTGCTCGAAGACGGACGGATCCACCTTGGCGTTGAACACCTCGTCCAGGCGCGCGAGCAGCTTGTCACTGCCACCATGTGCTGCCGCCAGGCCGGCGACGTCCTGCGGCACGTACCACGAATACTGCCAGGCGTTGCCCTCGGTGTAGTCGGTGCCATAGCCGCTGGCGCTGGGGTCGAACGGAGTGCGGAAGCTGCCATCGCGCTTGCGTGCGCGCATGAAGCCGGTGTCCTTGTCGAAGGCGTTGCGCCAGTTACCCGCGCGCTTGTCGAAGGTCGCCGCGATATCGCCCTTGCCCATCGCCTGCGCCATGCGTGCGATGGTCCAATCATCGAAGGCGTATTCCAGCGTCTTGCTGGCCGCTTCACCTTCCTCGTCGATCGGCACATAGCCCAGCTCGCGGTACTGCGCGATGCCGTCATAGGGGCCGTAGTTGGCGGTCTCGACCATCGCCTTCAATGCCTTGTCGGCGTCGAAACCGCGGATGCCCTTCACGTAGGCGTCGGCAATCACCGGCACGGCGTGGTAGCCGATCATGCACCAGTCTTCCAGGCCATGGAACGACCACACCGGCAGCATGCCGTAGGGACTATGCTCATGGTGCGCCAGCATCGAATTGACGAAGTCGCTGTTGCGCTTCTCCGGCTGCACCAGCGTCAGCAACGGATGCAGCGCGCGGTACGTGTCCCACAGCGAGAACGTGGAATAGTTCGTGAAGCCATCAGCCTTGTGCACGGCATTGTCCGAGCCGCGGTACTGGCCATCGGCATCCATGAACAGCGTCGGCCCCAGCATCGTGTGGTACAGCGCGGTATAGGCACTGCGCCGCGCGTGTTCCGGTGCATCGATATCGAGCACCGACAGCGCCTGCGTCCATTCCTGCTTCGCCTGCGCACGCACGCGATCGAAATCGAAGTCGGCCACTTCCGCATCGAGGTTGGCGATGGCGCCGGCCTCGCTGACGGGTGAGATTGCGACCTTGACCACCAGCGGTGCGTCCAGCTTGCCGAATGCGAAGGTACCCACCAGCTGCCGGCCTTCGATCTGTGCGCGCTGTGACGGATCCTTCTCGCCCGGGGGCGGGAAACCCTTGTAGACGACATCCTGCTCGGTGTTGTGCAGCTCATGCCCGGCCAGCGGGCGCGAGAAACGCATCGCGAAGTACAGCTGGCGGCCCAGCGCCCAACCGCGGGTCTCGCGGAAGCCGGTCACCGTGCCGTCGGCACGCACCCGTACCCGCGACCACAGCACCTTGCCCGGGTAGTCGTACATGCTGGTGCGCATGTCCAGCAGCACCTTGGCGTCGGCGCCCTTCGGGAAGGCGTAGCGATGCACGCCCACGCGCGTACTGGTGGTCAGCTCGGCGCGCACCTTGTAGTCGTCCAGGGTGACCGCGTAATAGCCCGGCTCGGCCTTCTCGTCAGCGTGGCGGAACCGTGAGGCATAACCGCTGCGCGGCTTCTCCGGATCGCCCCGCTCCAGGCCGGGATTGCCGGTGAACGGCATCAGCAGGATGTCGCCCAGATCGGAATGGCCGGTGCCGGAAAAATGCGTGTGCGAGAAGCCGACGATGCTGCTGTCGTCGTAGCGGTAGCCGGCCGCCCAACCGTAGGCTTTCTCGCGTGGCTGGATACGCGTATCCGGGCTCAGCTGGACCATGCCGAACGGCACCGTTGCACCCGGATAGGTGTGGCCTTCCCCACCGGTGCCGATGAACGGGTCGACCGAGGCATAGGCCCTGTCGGCGGCAGTTCTGGCAGGCGCGGCCGACGCCAGGCCGGAAGCGAGCATCGCCGTGGCGGCGACAGCGATCAGGAGACGACGGTCCAGCGTGGGCATCGGCATTTGGATCGATTCAGGTGATAGTCAGATCCTAGCACCGGGCCTGTCACGCCGCATGCTGCAGTGCGACTGCCCGGCTTCCCATGCCCGGTTCAATCTTCAATCGGGAAGCGCGCTCTGCAACGACGTCAGGTCCGCAGGATCCAGCGGCCTTACCACCCGCGCAACCTCTTCTCCATCGTGCAGCAGCACCACCGTCGGCCACAGCTTTACCTTGAATGCTCGCCCCAACGGCCTTCCCTTGCCATCCTCGATCTTCCAGTGCGGCAGATCGTTCGCTTCGACAAAGGCCTGCAATGCAGCCTGCGCGGCCTGGCAATGGCCGCACCAGGGTGCACCGAACTCGAGAAGCTGCCAGCCGACCTGCGCCTCCACATCCGAGCGGTCGGGCTCCGCCGACAAGTAATCGCGCATGAAAGGCATCCGCGCTACGCCGCCAGCGCCTTCTGGATGTCCGCCAGCGGTGCGTTGGTCAGGTCCTTGGCGATGTCGCCCAGCAGGCGGGCCTGGACCTCCTTGTGCAGCAGCGGCCGGATGCGCCCCAGCGTGGTCGGATCCGCAATCAACACCAGATGTGCATAGCGGTTCTTCAACGCGTCCTCGTTGAGCTGTTCTGCCACCTGCTTGGCGAACGTGGCCTCGTTGAGCTGCGAGACCGACATATCCTTCGGCACTGCACCCGCAGGCCCCTGCCCGGATACACCCTGCTCGCTGATGTCCTGCAGGCGCAGTTCGCCTTCCTGCTTCAAGGTCAACTGGTGGTTGCTGCCCACGTTGGTGAACACCCGTGCCGAACCACCGTCGGCTACCACGATCAGGGTTCCTTCGGGAATCGTCCGCGCCATTGCATCCTCCATCAATCCGAAAAGTGGGTGTGCGCTCCACCTTATGCACGCCGATGTCACCAGCGCGCGCACAGGATGTGATCCCGTCATCGCAATCTGCAATCAGCGCTAAATTTGTCCGGATGCCTGCCGCTATGGCCTCCATCATCGCGAGGAACCTCTGTGTACGCTGGCTCACTGTTCCACGTCTGCTTTGCCACCAGCCTGGCGATCGCCGGCTGCGCAGGCTGCATCCATCAGTTCCTGCTGGGCAGACCGCTGTTCGCATTGGCCATCATGTTCTCCGTACTGACGATGATCGGCGCTGCTCTGGTCTCGCGTCGGCTGGCGCTGCCCGGCGCACTGGCGATGGCCTGCACCGTATTCGGGTTGATGGCGAAATCGGCCTGAGGCATCTGAACGGGCAGCGTGGAACACAGCGTGCAGATCAGCCCGCTTCGCTGCACGCTCACGCCGATGCCGTTATGATGAATCAATGATCGACACTACCCACTACGTGACGGGCGAACCTGTTACGTGGGAAGCACTGCCGACCGGCGCTTCGCTTGCCACGAATGCTCCCGCCCTGCATTTCCATCGCATTGCGCTGGATCCCGGCGGATGACGCCCGCGGGCCTTCTGCCTGCCCCCCACGCTGATCTGATACCCGGCTGCTGACTGCGCGGCCGCGGTGATCCCGTTGCTGCGTTTCCGCCCCTGCGGCGGTGCATTACCGTGCGCGTGGCGCTCCGCCTGCACACATTCCCCGGCCCTCACGCCACCCATCGATGCCGCTGCGCCACTTGCGCCCGCATCGCCGTTTCCGATTTCCGGGACACACCACACCGCCCATTCCCCTATTCCATACCTACAAGGGAGCCCCCATGCAGGACACGCCCGAGGCACATGCCCATTTCGGCTGGTTCAAACGCCGCCGCCACCTGAAGGTCGATGAGATCACCGTCGTCGACAAGCCCATGCTGAAGCGCGCCGTAGGCGCCGCCGCACTCGGCAATGCCATGGAGTGGTTCGACTTCGGTGTATACGGCTATCTCGCCGTCACCATCGGCCAGGTGTTCTTCCCGTCCAGCAACCCTACGGCACAGGTAATCGCGGCCTTCGCCACCTTCACCGTGGCGTTCCTGGTGCGGCCGCTCGGCGGCCTTGTGTTCGGCCCACTCGGCGACCGCTATGGGCGCCAGAAAGTACTGGCGTTCACCATGATCCTGATGGCACTGGGTACGTTCTCGATCGGCCTGATTCCCTCCTACGAGCGCATAGGCATCTGGGCACCGGTGCTGTTGCTGCTGGCGCGCGTGGTGCAGGGCTTCTCCACCGGTGGCGAGTACGGCGGCGCGGCAACCTTCATCGCCGAGTATTCCACCGACCGCAACCGCGGCCTGATGGGCAGCTGGCTGGAGTTCGGCACGCTGGGCGGCTACATCGCCGGCGCGGGCACGGTCACCGCACTGCACATGCTGTTGAGCAACGCGCAGATGCTGGACTGGGGCTGGCGCATTCCGTTCCTGGTGGCCGGCCACTCGGCCTGCTCGGCCTGTACATGCGCATGAAACTGGAAGAGACGCCGGCGTTCCGCGCCTTTGCCGAGGAAGCCGAGAAGCGCGAGCATGATCGCCCCGGGCTGGGCGCACTGTTCCAGGTACACGGCCGCCAGCTGCTGGTGTGCATGGGCCTGGTGCTGGTGTTCAACGTCACCGATTACATGCTGCTGACCTACATGCCCAGCTACCTCAGCGTCACCATGGGCTACGCCGAAAGCAAGGGCCTGCTGCTGATCATCATCGTGATGCTGGTGATGATGCCGCTGAACATCGTCGGCGGGTTGTTCAGTGACAAACTGGGGCGCCGCCCGATGATCATCGGTGCCTGCATCGCGCTGCTGGTGCTGGCGGTGCCTTGCCTGCTGCTGGTCGGCAGCGGCAACGACTGGATGATCTTCCTGGGCCTGATGCTGCTGGGCCTGGCACTGGTGTGCTTCACCAGTTCGATGCCATCCACACTGCCAGCCCTGTTCTATACCCCGGTGCGCTACAGCGCACTGTCGATCGCCTTCAATGTGTCGGTGTCGCTGTTCGGTGGCACCACGCCGCTGCTGACCGCATGGCTGGTGGAACGTACCGGCGATCCGCTGGTGCCGGCCTACTACCTGATGGGCGCGGCGGTGATCGGCCTGGTGACCATGCTGTTCGTGAAGGAGACCGCGGGCCTGCCGCTGCGCGGTTCACCGCCGGCGGTCGGCAGCGACAGGGAAGCTGCCGCGCTGTTGAAGAGCGATGTACCCGTGACGGTGGACCCGATCTTGCCGCCGCTGCCGGACGTTGCGGAGCCCGAGCAGGTGAAGCCGGCCTGAGGCCGGGTGGAACCAGCGTTGTAGAGCCGAGCCCGGGCTCGGCGCCTTTCGGGGATCAGCCGAGCATGGGCTCGGCTCTACACCCCTGCGCCCTCAATCATGCGGGGTGTCCAACGCCATCGCACGCATTACGATGGGTTTGGCCCAGTCCGGCGTATGCAGCAGCTCGGCCACCGAGACCGGGTACTGCAGCTGGCCATGCGCCATCGCCAGCACCGGCAGCGGCTCGACGCAGCCGTCGGCGTCGGCGGGAGCGCTGTTGTCGTAGACATGCAGCTCGGCCAGGTGTGGCAGCAGGTCCAGCAGGTTCTCGCGCGCCGAATCGAAGCGGGCGTGGATCTTCTCCACTGGAATGTCATGGCCGCCGGCGGCCACACGCCCTGCAACGCGGGCAATATGCAGCTCCACCGTGGCCAGGCCGCAGAACCAGATCGCAACGTGATGGTGTTCGCAGGCCTCGCGCAGCAGGCGCGGGATGGTATTGCCGCCCAGCGTGGTCTCGAAGGCGAAATCCGTGCCATCGGCCATTGCCTGGCGCAGACGGCGAGTGCCTTCCTGCCAGGCCTCGGCATTCGCATCGGGCAGCGGCCAACCGGCCTCCACCAGGCGGCGGGTGAACGAATCGGGGTTGAACCAGCCCAGGCCTTCGGCTTCCAGCCAGGTTCCCAGCAACGAACTCTTGCCGGCGCCGTTGACGCCGGCCAGCACCAGGATCCGCCCCATCGGTCAGAGCGGACGGCCGAGGGTGACCTTGCGGCCGCGCCGAATCGGCTGGCCCAGCACTTTGCCCAGCCCCTCACCGCGCTGCAGGCCGGCCAGAGTCTGGTCGAATTCGCTGCGCAGGCGCAGCAGTTCTTCACTGCGCTCACCGGCATCGCTGCCGGCGGCCTTGGCCAACAGCTCCTGGTAGGTGCGGATATCCACGATCACCGCTTCGGGGTGGTTGTGGTTGGTGATGACCAGCGCCTGCTTCTCACGCACGGTACGCATCAGGCTCGGCCAGCCCCTCGTCTTCACAGACGAGGCCGGGGCCTTTTCGAGGCCAGGCAGATCCAGCGGCAGGGTCATGGCACGGCTCCAGGCAGAAGTGGATAATGGCCACTATACCCAATTTGGCCAAATTGGATATAAATGCCGTTTCACGCGCCGGAGCCGGTCTGTGGCGCATCGGTCTGCAGCAGGCTGTCACGCTCGCGCAGTGGGAAGCGGATCCAAGCATCCAGCCCCTGCGGATCGAAGTGCAGTTCACCACTGCCGGCCAGCTCATAGGGCACGCGCTGCTCGATCAGCGCACGGCCCAGGCCGCGCTGGCGCGGCAGCTCCCAGTCTTCCACGGCGGCATGGCGTTCACACCAGTGCAGGCCCAGCCATGGCTGTCCGTCCTGCACCTGCAGGTGCCAGGACACGTCGATCCGGCCATCCTCATGGGTCAGCGCACCATGCCGCAGGGCATTGGTCGCCAATTCGTGGATTGCCAGGGACAGCACTTCGGCCGCCTTCGGTGGCAGCAGCACATCCTCGCCCTGCAGGCGATAGGCGGCGGTGACCGGCGTCTGCGCTGCGATCTCCTCATCGAGCATGCCACGCAGGCAGACCCCGGCGTTGGCGCCACGGGTAAGCAGGCTCTGCGTGCGCGCCAGCGACATCAATCGTCCGCACAACCGTTCAGCGTAATCATCCACACTGCTGACCGACTCACGGGTCCGCCAGGCAATGGCATGGATGGTCGACATGATGTTGCGCACCCGGTGCTGCAGTTCGGCCAGCAGCACCGATTGGCGCTCGGTGGCACGCTTGAGATCGTCGATGTCCACAGCGATGGCGAATACGCCCGTCACCTCCCCGTCTGCATCGCGCAGCGGCGCGGCGGCCACACGGGTCCAGCGCGCGCGCCCGTCGTCATGCTTGAACTGGAACTCCAGCCCGGGCACTACCGTCTCACCACGCAAGGCCCTGGCTATGGCGAAATCCCTGGGTTCGATGCGCGAGCCGTCGGGGTGCCATCCCTGCCAGCGGTGGTGGTTGGGCAGATCCGTGGAGGGCACCTTGCCGGTGGGAAGGTAGGTGCGCATCTGGTCGTTGGAGAGCTGCAGGCACCCCTCGGCATCGACGATGCAGACGCCCACCGGCAGTACCTTGAAGGCCAATGCCAGGCGGCGGTCCGCCTCCCGCCGCTTCTGCTCTTCGCGTTCGCGGGCCGACTGGGCCACATGCGCCGCCGTCGTCTCGAACATGGTAACCAGCACGCCGCTGACGCGCCCCTCCTCGCCACGGATGGGGCTGTAGGTAATGGTGAACCACACATCCTCCAACCGCCCGCGGCGCGCGAGGGGATAGAGTTTGTCCTCGTAAGTGATGGTTTCGCCCTGCCAGACGCGCTGGTAGATCGGCCCGTTGATATGCCACACCTCGGGCCAGCATTCACGGGTCGGCTGGCCGAGTCCGCCGGGATGCTTGTCGGCCAGGATCTCGGCATAGCCATCGTTGTAGAGCTGCACCAGCTGCTCGCCCCACAGCACGATCATCGGGAAACCATGGGCCAGCATCAGGTCGACGGTGGCGCGCAGGTGTGGCGGCCACCGCTCATACGCTCCCAGCGGCGTGGATGACCAGTCATGGCGGGCGATGCGCGCAGCCATGCCATCGTGGCGCCCGTGCGGGTGCGCTGCAGGTGGCATGCCGCCACGAAGCTCGGTGGCGCGGATGCCTTCAGGACGGCGCGACATGCCGCGCAATCAGGCGATGCCCGCAGAGACCTGCGGCGCCGCCACCAGCCCGGCCAGCTGCTGCACCAGGGTTTCGATGTGATAAGGCTTGGTACAGCGCGGCGCGCTGGCGAAGCGGCTGGGCAGGTTGTCGTCGTAACCGGAGGTCAGCAGGAAGGGGGTACCCGCCTCGGCCAGCCGATCGGCCAGCGGATAGACCTGCTCACCGCCCAGGTTGATGTCCAGCAACGCCACATCGATGGGATGGGTATCGACCAGCTGCCCCAACGCCTGCAGGTCACCGGCAGGCCCCACCACCTGTGCGCCTTTCAGCTCCAGATAGTCGACCAGGAACATCGCGATGGCGAATTCATCCTCCGCCACCAGTACACGCAGCCCTTTCAGGCCCTCTGGTTTGTTGCCCGCTTCCAGCACGACCGGCGCTCCTCGATACACGCGGCCCACCTCTGCCGCAACGCCCGCAGGATGCGCGAACCGGGCTACAAGAGCGCGTGATGATGGATGAAGGTCGCGGCCACGGCGCGTTCACCGCGGCATTGCAACGCCGCGTTCAGAAGGCCCGTTCCCACTTCAGGCTGAGCAGGCTGCGGTCGTGGCTGTACAGCCAGCCGACGTTGCTGTCGATGCGCGCGTAGCGCAGGCTCAGGCTGGGTACCAGCCCGGCCACGGCCAAGCGCTCGCTGCGCACGATGGCGATCAGGTTCTGTTCGTCGTCCTGCCTGCGCGCCTCCAGCAACGGACTCCAGGTGTCGTAGTCGCGCTGGCGCAGCGACACAAATACGGTGGCCGTGGTGCCGATCCACTGCCGTGCCGCGCCCAGCCGCAGGCCGCGCTGGCGGTAGCCGTTGGCCGGGTCGGCTGCGCTGCTGTCGGTGAGATCCAGCCCGGCGAAAACCGTCCAGCGCGGGTTGAGCGCACGGAACCAGGTGGCATACAACGATGCCAGCTCGCCGTCGTAGTTGCTGGCCAGGCCCTGCTGTCGATACCGCTGGCGCTTCCAGTCGGCCTCCAGCTTGAGCAGGCTGCGTGCATCCAGGGCATACTGCCATTCCCCGTGCACGCCACTGCCGCCCTGCAGCGCATGGTTGCCCAGGCCCTGGTAGTCATAGCTGGGGGCAAGCAGCACGGTCTGCCGTGCACTACGCCAGCTGTAACCCGCCTGCACGTTTGCATTGAGCTCGTTGTACGCACTTTGCCCGCGCCATGTCTGACCGAAGGCGAGACCGCGCACGTACAGCCCATGATGCCCGCCGAGCACCCAGCGCCGTTCCAGGCTGGCGTCGTAGTCGAGGCCCGCCGCGCGCTGGGCGTCGGGCAGTTTCCGTTCGATGATGCAGGCGTCGCCCACGCCGAACAGGCAGGTGCGACTGGCCGAGCTGCGGTTGATGTTGTCACTCCATGCCGGGCCGGCGGACAGCGCGCCTTTCCAGCGCTGGCGCGCCTGCAGGGCACTCAGGTACCCGTCCACGCGAGCGCGGACGCCGGCCGTGGCCGGATCATCGGCATTGATGCCCGCAGCGATGGCCCTGAACAACACGACCGCATCGCGATCGCGCTGGTCTTCTGCGTAGACACGCGCCAGTTCAAGGCGCGCCGGCAGGAAATCCGGCTGCGCCACCAGCAGTGCTTCGTACTCCTTTGCCGCGCGGCGATGGTCGCCCGCCACCCGCGCCAGCGCCCCCTGCGCATAGTGGCGCAGCATTGGGTCATGGCCGGGCAGTTCGATGTACTCATCGAGGAACGCAGCGGCGGCCTGCCATTGCTGATGCTGCAGTGACAGGTAGAGAGCCTGGCCAAGATCATCGACGGTGCGCTCCACGCGCAGCGTCTGGCCGTCGATGGTGATGGTCGGCCGCTCCGACTCGGCCTGCTGCAGGCGCTGCTGGTCCTGCTGCTGGTGACGCAGGTCGGTGCCCTGCTCGAGCACGCGGCGAAGATCGTCCTGCTGGGCGCGCACATCGGCGGCCGCCAGCAGCAGAACGACAAGGAAGATGGAGTGGCGCATGGTCGATCCGTGGTGGTGCATGCAGCGGGCCGAAGCAGGGACTGGCGGATCGCGGCTTGCCCCTGCCCTGCCCCGTCAGGGGCGTGGCAATCAGTTCTTGCTGCCGCCGAAGGCGGTGTCGTACTGGCTGTTGCCGCTGAAGGTGGCGATACCGGCCAGGGCGGCCGCGTTGGCGCCGAAGAACTGCCCCTGGGTGGTGCCGGCAACGCTGCCGTTGGCGGTGGCCGAACCGGCGAACGATGCATTGGCGCTGTTGATGTTGGCGTTGACGTTGATCGCCAGGCCACCACCGGTCAGGCCGCCGAGCAGCTTGCCGCTGCCGAAGTCCGCACGGAAGGTGCCCGACAGCAGGTTGCTGCCGTTGAACTTGTTCAGGCCCGCAACGCTGTAGGTGGCCACACCGGCCGGAAGCGTGGTGCCGGCACGGTCACCGACGAAGTAGACCTGGCGGTTGTTGAAGCCACCAGCGGCGCCATCCTTGGACCACTCGCCAAACCACACATCGCCGCTGCCAACCTTGACGAAGTTGAAGTGGCCCATGCCGGCATGGCTGCCCGGTGCGCCGGTGATCGGCATGGCCAGCGTGCGCACAGCGGTACCATTGACGGTGGTGGTGCCCGAGTACAGGCTCAGGCCCTGGAAATCGACCGGCTTGGCGTTGGAGACGGTGCCGACGCCGATACCGGCCTTGCCTGCCTTGTGCGGGCCACCGTTGACCTGCGATTCGCCGACGGCGACGTACAGTTCGGCGTCGGTCACCGGGCTGGCCGCACCGACGATGTCAGCGGCATGCGCGGCGCCGGCCAGGGCAAAGGTGGCAGCAACGGCGAGAACCGAACGGGAGATCATCTTCATGGTATTGCTCCTTGGGTTGTGGGAACTACGGGTACAACGCTTGAAAGCGGGAGGTCAGAAGCGCGCGGTGAAGCCGAGCTTGAGGGTGCGGCCCGGCGCCGGCAGCGTGGAGCGCGTGGCCGGGTCGACGTAGTAGCGATTGCCGAGGTTGCTGCCCACCAGCTCGACGCTGGCGTGCTCGTTGAAGCGCCAGCGCGCGTATGCATCGACGGTGGTGATGTTGCCCCAGGTGAACGGCACGTTCTGCCACAGCAGGCTGCTGCCACCGGCCAGCAACCGGTCGCGATAGGCCTGTAGATCGGGGTTCTCGTGGCGCTGGTAGTGCACGATGCGGCTGCCCAGTTCCAACCGCTCATCGAACAGGCGCGTACCGAGCGACAGGTTCACCGACAACTTCGGAATCGCCTGGGTCAGCAGGTAGCCACTGACGAAACCGTCCTGCACGCAGTTCGGCACCAGGCCACGGTTGGCATCCAGCAGCACGGCCGTGCTTTCGTCGCACACCTCGTTTTCGAGGATGCGGCTGATGCCCAGATCGGTGAAGAAGCGCCGGTTGTCGAAGCGTGCCTGCAGCTCGATGCCGCGGATGGTCTGCTTGTCGATATTGTCGAACAGGAAGTAGGCGTCGCGCTCGATCACGTTGCGGGTCTTGTGCACGTAATAGGCCAGCTTGACGTCGGCATCGGCCGTGTTGCCGAACAGGCCCGACAGGTTGTGCACGTAGCCCAGCTCGTAGTTGTAGGCATGCTCGGGCTTGAGCGTGTACAGCGGGTTGAGGCTGCTGGAGAAAGCGATGGTGCTTTCGAACATGCTGGGGAAGCGCACTGCTTCGCTGTAGCGCAGGTAGACGCGCGCGGCCTTGGACAGGTTCACGGTGGCCGAGAAAGTAGGCAACCACGCGTGATCGCGGCGGCGGTCATTGCGCCCGTCCACCGGCCGCGACTGCATGGTGTTGCCGATATTGCAGACCAGGTCGCTGCCGGGGTAGATCGGCAGCACGCCGGGTATGACCGCCACCTGGCCGTTGAGACAGGGGTTGGTCGCACGGGCATAGTTGCCGTTGCCATCGGGCAACCACGGAAGCCGATGTTCCACCGCCTGCGGCGTCTCGTAGTACGCCAGCAGACCATGCAGTGCATCGTCAACCACCGAACCCATGCCGATGCTCTCCCAGAACTCGCGTTCGGCCTCCAGTGCATCGATCTGCGCTTGCAGGCTGGCCGGCCGCTCGGGCAGCTCATTCGTCCGGTAGGTCGCCTCCTTGCTGCCCACGCCCTTGGTCAGCAGCTCCGGATGCGCCTGCAGGAAATCATCGAAGGCCCAGTAGCGGCTGTAGCGCACGCCGGCGTTGAAAGCAAGGAAGTCGACCGGACGCCATTCCAGATTGAGGTAACCCTCGCCTTCCTGGCGACGGCCAGCGCGCGGGTACATGCGCCAGCCATCGGACGGGCCGAAATACGGGTCACGCGAACCCAGCTTCTCGTACTGCCAGTTGCCGCCCACGGTCAGGTCCAGCGTGGAATGCAGGGCGAAGCGGTTGCTCAGGGTCAGGCCGGTTCGGTCGTTGCTCGCATTCGCCAGCGCGGTGTTGCGCAGGATCGGGCTGGCCCCGGCATTCCAGTCCGGATTGCCGGGAGCGAAGTTCGGGAAGCCGCCTGCGGTGTAGGTATCGCTGTCCGTCTCAGTGCGCCACAGGTTGGCGTAGAGGTCCAGCCAGCGGCTGCCGGCCGGCTGGAAGCGGTACTCCAGGTTCCAGGCATCGGACGCAACCCGACTTAGCGGCCACTGGATTCGTCCGTAGTCCGGCGCGGACAGTATCCGCGACGGCATGATCTCGCCATAGTGCGACAGCGTGCGCCGCCAGGTGGCCTTCAGCTGCTGCTCGTCATTGATCTGCCAAGTTCCCTTGACCAGCCACGACTCCTGTTCGCTGGAGGTGTTGGGCACCTCATCGCCGGGCTTGAAATAGCGCGCCAGCGTGGTGATGTAGTCGATGCCCTGGTACTCGTACTGCTCGCGGCGGTCCTGGTCGTAGTAGGCGCTGCCCTTGGTCCCGGAGAAGTAGTTGCCGCGCTTGCGCCAGGCGTAGGCGGCCATCAGGTCGACGTTGTCGCCACGCACGCCCAGCGCCAGGCGCCAGGCCTGGTCCTCGCCATCGAAGGGGGTGTTGCCACTGCGCGACTTCACCGGCACCACCAGGGTGCGGTCGTCATAGGGCGAGTTCGGCGAGCCCTGCGGGAAGCCCGCTACGGTTCGGTAGTCCTCGCCGGTGTGCAGGCGAGGCAGGCGTGGCGCCACCGCATTGCTGCTGCCTTCGATCTTCAGCTCCCCGCCGAAGCGTTCGCCGGCAGCAACAATGTCGTCAACGTCGATTGTCTTGATCACCAGCGCGCCACCGATCCCGCTGTGCACATCGCGCACCAGCCCTGGCCCCTTGATGACCTGGATGCCACCAATCAGGTTGGGATCGATGTAGTTGCGGTTGCTGACGCCGTTGTAGCCGCGCCAGACCGTGAGCGCCTGTTCGCCACCGTCGATGCTGACCGGCACCCGCCCCGGTCCCTGGATGCCGCGGATGTTGATGTCCAGCGCACCGCTGTTGCGCGCATCGCCACTGAACACACCGACCAGATCCTTGACCACGTCGGCCGGGTTGGAGCCGCGGTAGCGCTCCACCCGGTCGCGCCCCGAATACGCCGTGGTCAGGTCCAGCGCGAACACATCATCGTAGCCGCGCCGATCACGCGCCTCGCCCCCTTCCGACTGCAGGCGACCGGCCACGTCCAGTGTTTCGGTTACCCGCACCCCTTCCCCTTCACCCGCCTCCGCTGCGGCCCGCAGGCTCCAGGTGCCGTCCATGCCGCGCTGTGCGCGCACGCCACTCCCACGCAACAGCTGCTGCAGCGCCTGCATCTGGCTGTACTCGCCTTTCACCGCACTGGAGCGGCGGCCCTCCACCAGGTCACTGCGGAACACCACCTGCACATCGGCCTGGCGGCCAAAGGCACGCACAGCGTCGGCCAGGGGCTGTTCCGGAATCGTGTACTGGCGCAACGGCGCAACGACCGCCGGTTGCGCCTGCACGCCCGGCGCCCAGGCCAGCGGCAGCAATGCAGTGGAGATGGCCAGGGCCAGGGCGGTGACGCGACGATGACAGGCGGATGCCGTGGACGGCATGGACAGGAACTCCTCAAGCGTGGCGGAACCACGGGCACATCCGGTGCCGGTGGCATGTCTGGCTTGAGGAAAAACGGTGTTTCGCTCTGGCTATACCTCTATAGACAGCGCGATGTGGCGATTGCCCACGGTTTTTTCATGTCTTTTTCATGCGACCGGTTCATCCGGGCATTGCGCGAGCCTCACCACACCACCAGCGCGCCGCCGGGCAAGCGCTGCACACGCAGCCCTGCCTGCGCGGCCACCGCATCGATGGCGGCCTCCGGTTGCTGCAGATGGAACAGACCACTGACCCGTACGTCCGCGCCCTGCCCGCCCAGTACCCAGACCGGTGCACGACGGTAGCGCGCGAGATCAGCGATGGCCTGCGCGGCCGGCTGATCGTCGATCACTACCTCGCCACGCCGCCACGGCGCCATCGTCTCGAGATCTTCCAGCTGCACCGGCCGCAGCCAGCGACCGTCACGGAACACCCGTGCCTGCCCGGCATGCAGGCGCTGCACGCTGCCATCGCCTGGGCGCACATCGACCACGCCCTCGCTGACCTGAGTCACGACCGTGGTGTCCCGCATCGACACGCTGAAGGCGGTGCCGATGTCACGGATCTGGCCACCGCCGGCCTCGACCTGGAACGGTCGCTGTTCATGCACAACCTGGAACCAGGCTTGGCCGCGCAGCAGGCGCAGGTGCCGCCGCTGGCCATCGAACTCAACCGCCAATGCGGTGCCCGCATCGAGTACGGCGGTGCTGCCGTCCTCCAGCTGCACCACGCGCGGTGCATCGCTGCTGCGCAGGTCACTGCGTGCCAGCAGCAGCGCGTGCGGTGCGGCCGCGACCACCAGTACCACGGCAGCGGCACTGGCCAACAGCCACGGCAGGCGGCGGCGCGGTGCGATCGGACGCAGCCCTTGGCGATCAGCCGTCAGCCCGGGCAGTGCGGCCAGCACCTCCGGCCCAGCGGCATCCAGCCCCTGCCAGAAGGCCCGCTGCTGGCGCCATGCCAGCGCATGGCGGGGATCGGCCTGCAGCCAGCGCTGCAGGGTTCGTTGCTGGCGTTCCGGCAGCGGGCCTGCACTGCCCCGGATCACCCAGCGCAACGCCTGCCTGGCCTGACGCGGCGAGGGTTCGGACGTGTTCATGGTTGTGGCCTGCCGCACCACGAACGGGTGCGCCTTCCTGTTGTGACAACGGCGGGCGCGATCTGCCCACGGCAATCGCAGCTCATCAATGCACTCCCTGCTGATGCTGCTGGATCAACAGCGCCGCGCGCAGCACATGCTTGCCGACCAGGCTCTTGGAAATACCCAGCCGGGCGGCGATCTCGCGCTCGCTCAGGCCCAGGTAGCGGTTGAGCACGAAGCACTCACGCACCTGGGCCGGCAGCGCGAGGATGGTCTGAGTGATCTCGCGCAGCTGCGCCTGGTCCAGCGCCTGCGCCTCGCCATCGCGGCTGGCCTCGGCCATGTCGAGGGCGTACTCGGCCATCGCACGCCGCTCGCGGGCGTCGGACTGGCTGCGGTTGAGCGCGTGGTGGTAGGCCATCCGGTACAGATAGCCGCGCGGCTCGAGGATGGGCGGGTCGCCGGGCACGCTGCTGGCCTTCAGGTACAGGTTCTGCAGGGTGTCCTCGGTACTGGCCGGGTCGAGATAGCGCGCAATGAAGCGAGACAACACACGGCGCTCGCGGATCAGCAGCTCGACCAGCGCCAGGGCATTGGGAGACATAGGTGCCAAGGCCGGACCGGGGAATGATGGGCGTGATGGCGACGGTCCGGACGTGGATTGTGGGCTGCGCGGCCGCAGGCGGCAAGCAGAAGCCCCGACAGCATCCACGCATGGTGTGGATGGAAGACCTAGGGTTCCTCCAGCGCCTCGAAGCGCTCGGCGAGGTAATCGATCAGCGCACGCACCGCGGGCAGCAAGCCACGTCGCGACGGGAACACCGCGTGCACGATGCCATGCTTTGGCACCCACTCCGGCAGTACCGGCACCAGCGCACCGCTGGCCAGTTCGTCGCTGATCATCATCCGCGGCAGCATCAGCAGACCCACCCCGGCCACCGCGGCGGTTCGCAGCGCGATCATGTCATCGCTGACCAGCCGCGGGCGATGGTGCACGCTGGCCAGCACATCGTCCGGCCCGGTGTATTCCCAGACATGCTGCTGGCTGGGCAATGCCAGATCGACGGTCGGCATCATCGCCAGATCGGCCGGCACCTGCGGCGCGCCCAGCCGCTGCAGCAGCGCCGGACTGGCACTGGTGCACCAGACCCGGCGCGCCAGCACGCGTACCACCAGGTCACTGTCCTCCAGCGGCGGCGGTCGCACGCGGATCGCCACGTCCACACCCTCGCCCACCACGTCGACGCGCCGGTTGGTGGCATCCAGCTGCACCGTCACCTGCGGGTGCAGGGCGAGGAAATCGGCCAGCATCGTGCCGATGCGTGCATGCAGGATCGCGATCGGGCACGCCAGGCGGATCGTGCCGCGCGGCTCGGCGCGTGACATCGCAATCGCTTCTTCGGCCGCTTCGGCCTCGACCAGCATGGCCTTGCAATGGCGGTAGTAGTCCTGGCCGACCTCGGTGACCGAGAAGCGCCGGGTCGAACGCTGGATCAGGCGCACGCCCAACCGTTCCTCCAGCAGCGCGATACGCCGGCTCAGTTTCGACTTCGGCATGGCCAGCGCCCGACCGGCCTGCGAGAAGCCGCCGTGCTCGACCACCATGGCGAAGTAGAACAGGTCGTTGAGGTCACAACGGCGGATATCTGCAATGAACACGGGGGCGGTCTCCTGCGGCCCACGGCCTGCGACCATTGTTCACCAGATAGGACTATGACGGCAAATATTGGCGTCTACCGGCTCCATTGTCGCGGCGATATCGTCTTCGCAACGAAGAACAGCGGCCGGCAGCCCCGGCCAGGAGATCGCCATGAAGCGTGTCACCGGTACCTACAGCGCCCCCCGCCCGCACTGGGTGGGCGATGGATTCCCCGCCCGCTCGATGTTTTCCTACAACACCCACGGCCAGCACCTCAGCCCGTTCCTGCTGCTGGACTATGCCGGCCCCTACAGCTTCGCGCCCAGCGATACGCCGCGTGGCGTCGGCCAGCATCCGCACCGCGGTTTCGAGACGGTCACCATCGTCTATGAGGGCGAGGTCGCCCACCGCGATTCGACCGGGGCCGGCGGCACCATCGGCCCGGGTGACGTGCAGTGGATGACCGCTGCCTCCGGCATCCTCCACGAGGAATTCCACACGCCGGAGTTCAGCAAGCGCGGCGGCACCCTGGACATGGTCCAGCTGTGGGTGAACCTGCCGGCGCGGGACAAGATGGGCGCGCCGGGCTACCAGACCCTGCTCGACGCCGACATTCCCTCGTTGGATCTGCCTGAGGGCGCCGGCCGCGTGCGGGTCATCGCCGGCCGTTTCGACGGCCACACCGGTCCGGCCCGCACCCATACGCCGATGGATGTCTGGGACATCCGCCTGCGGCAGGGGCACCACGCCGAACTGCCGGTGGCCGATGGCCGCACGCTGGCGCTGGTGGTGCTGAAGGGCACGGTGCGGATCAACGGTGGCCAGCCGGTCGGCGAGGCACAACTGGTCACCTTCGATCGCAGCGGCGAGGACGTGTTCGTCGACGCCGACAGTGACGCCACCCTGCTGCTGCTCAGCGGTGAGCCGATCGACGAGCCGGTGGTGGGCTATGGCCCGTTCGTGATGAACAGCCAGGCCGAGATCGCGCAGGCGGTCAACGACTTCAACAGCGGCCGCTTCGGCCAGATCGCGCACTGATCGTTTCAATGCGGCGGGCACCGGCCCGCCGCACCTTCCGGGCCATCGCCCACCTTCTCCAGGAGACTGACCATGAGTACCCCCGCCAACTTCAACGGTGCCCGCCCGGTGATCGATCCGGACAACGCCGCGATGCTGCTGATCGACCATCAGAGCGGCCTGTTCCAGACCATCGGTGACATGCCGTTCACCAGTGTGCGCGCCCACGCCACCGCGCTGGCGAAGATGGCCACGCTGGCAAAGATGCCGGTGATCACCACCGCCTCTGTGCCGCAGGGCCCGAATGGCCCGCTGATCCCGGAGATCCACGACGCGGCCCCGCACGCCCAGTACGTGGCGCGCAAGGGTGAGATCAACGCCTGGGACAACCCGGAATTCGTTGCCGCGGTGAAGGCCACCGGCCGCAGGCAGCTGATCATTGCCGGCACCATCACCAGCGTGTGCATGGCCTTCCCGTCGATCGCCGCCGTCGCCGATGGCTACCAGGTATTCGCAGTCATCGACGCGTCGGGCACCTACTCGAAGATGGCCGAGGAAATCACCCTGGCCCGCGTGGTGCAGGCCGGCGTGGTGCCGATGGACACCGCCGCGGTGGCCTCGGAGATCCAGCGCACCTGGAACCGCGACGATGCACAGCAATGGGCCGAGGTCTACACGAAGATCTTCCCGAACTACCAGCTGCTGATCGAAAGCTACCTGAAGGCGCAGGACGTGCAGAAGAACCACGAACAGCTGGATTCGCAGCGCAGCTGAGCTGCCCCGGTTGACAGCCGATCCTTGGCACTCCCCCGTACAGGAGACCCACCATGTCCAGTGAACCGATCCGCGACCCGGCCAGCGATCATCTGCTGACCCCGCAGAATTCCGCCTTCATCATCATCGACTACCAGCCGGTGCAGGTGAACTCCATCGCCTCGATGGACCGCCAGCTGCTGGTCAACAACATCGTCGGCACGGCCAAAGCCGCCGTCGCCTACGGCCTGCCGATCGTGCATTCGACGGTGAACGTCAAGACCGGCCTGAACAAGCCGCCGATCCCGCAGCTGCGCAAGGTGCTGGGTGACTACCCCACCTACGACCGCACCACCATCAACTCCTGGGAGGACGTCGAGTTCCGCAGGGCGGTGGAAGCCACCGGCCGCCGCAAGCTGATCATGACCGCGCTGTGGACCGAGGCGTGCCTGACTTTCCCGGCCCTGGATGCGTTGAAGGAAGGCTATGAGGTGTATGTGGTGGTCGACGCCGTCGGCGGCACCTCGCTGGCCGCGCACGATGCCGCGCTGCGCCGCATCGAACAGGCCGGTGGCCAGCTGATCAGCGTGCCGCAGCTGTTCTGCGAGCTGCAGCGCGACTGGGCTCGCTCGGCAACGGTTCCGGATTTCATGAACCTTTTCATTGAAACCGGTGGTACGGCGGGCATCCAGTTCTCGTACGATCGTACCGAGTGATTGGGTGGCGGCGCCGGTCCTGGCTGGCGCCGCCTTTTGCAGCAGTCGAGCATGGCTCGACTCTACAGTGGGTTGGGTCGAGCATGGCTCGACGCTACCGACAGATGGAGAACGTGATGGCCTACGCACGCATTGTTTCAAGCGCCGACAACTACCTGCACCACATCAGCAATGGCAGCTTCGATGTGGACGCGGACGAGCCCACCTCGTTGGGTGGCCAGGGCAAGGGCTTCGCACCGTTCGACCTGTACCTGGCCTCGCTGGCGGCCTGCACCGCCATCACCCTGCGCATGTATGCGCAGCGCAAGGGCTGGGACCTGGGCGAGTTCCATGCCGAGCTGCGCTCGGAACGTGACGCGGATGGTCGCTTCCATGTGCACCGCGTACTGCATGCCAGCGCCGAGCTGAGCGATGCGCAGTGGCAGCGGTTGCTGGAGGTGGTGGAAAAGACCCCGGTGACCCTGGTGATGCGCGAAGGTGCACGCATCACCAGTGAGCGTGGGAGCGCAGCGTAACCCCATCCACGCGTGGCGTGGATCTGCTTCAGCGCCGTGAATGCAGCACGGTACGCTGGCGCATCGCGTTGAATTCCTGCTCCACCTGCTGGATGTCTTCGGCCTGGAACCCGGCCGCGTCCAACAGCTGGTCTGCGGCAGCCGCTGCCAGCGGATCATCGTCACGCTGGCGCCAGCAGCGCGCCGGCAGGAAATAGCCCACTTCGCTGCGCCCGCGCATGATCACCACCGGCCGGCCCGCATACAGCAGGAACTCGGCCAGGTGCTGGCGCAGGCCCTCGACGGAAACATAGGCCGGTCCAACACCCAGCATCTGGCTGGACGGTTCGGAACTCTCGAACAGCTTGCGACGGCTCATCCACTCCTCCTTTTGAACAACGCGTGGTCTCCTTTCCTTAGACGGGCGCATCGCTGCGCCCCCGCCACGCACTACGTGATCCGCATCACGCCGCCACTCAGAAGCCGGTATTGAACTCCAGCTGGAACACGTCGATCGACAGCGGCGCGCCGGACACTTCCTTGGCCGCCATCCACTTGCCACTGATCCAGCTGCGTGCATCCAGCGCGTAGGCACCGCCCACGTAGTAGCCGCGGGCGTTGGTGCCGCCGAGGTGGAAGTTCGGATCGTTGTAGGCGTCGGGCAGCGCATCGGCCTCGATGTGCTTGTAGCCCAGCAACGCCTGCCACTGGCCCTTCTCCTTCAGCTCGGTGGCACCGAAGGTGGCCTGCACCATCCACGCCGTGTCACCGCTGCGGAAGGTATCGATGCTGGCGGTGCCGCCGGCGCCGTAGTTGTTGACGATGCCGTTGTTGGCGCGGCTGAACATGGCCTGCTTGTCGTAGGCCAGGTTGCGGATGTAGTCGCCGTCCAGGCGCAGGCCGATGCCCTGTGCCAGCTGCGTATCCCAGCGCAGGTTCAGCGTGGCCAGGCGGAAGGCCGAGGCCAGGCCGACGTACTGCGGGGTGGGCGTATTGGCCGGATCCAGCGGGTTGCGCGCGATGTCGCGGATCAGCATCAGGGTGTTGCCCTTCTGCATGAACGCCGGGCGCGACCAGTCGGTGTCGCAGCCCACCGCGCCCGCATACAGCGCGCACGGCGAGGACAGGCGGCCGCTGATGTTCTTGAAGTCGTAGTAGCCCAATGCAGCGCGCAACGCATTGTCGTCGTTGAAGCGCCAGTTCACGCCCACCTGGGCACCGGACAGCCACTTGTTCTCGTTCGGAGTCTTGACCTTGCTCTGGCTCGGCGAGCTGTCGGAGGTGTACTCCAGCGGCACCACCGCAAGGTTGCCGAACAGGTCGAGATCTCCCCCGTTGAAGTCGTATTTCAGGTTGGCGGCCAGGCCGTCGAAGTTCAGGTCATTGGAGAACAGCGTATCGCTGGTCCAGAACGGATTGCCGAAGCGGCCGCCACGCACCGTCACCCAGTCGGCCGGGCTGTAGGCCAGCCAGGCCTGGTCCAGCCACACGTCCTTCTTGCTCAGGCCGCCACCCAGCTGCTCGGTGGTCGACACCGGGCCATTGCTGCTGCCGCTGGCCAGGCGCACGCCGGCCGTGGTGTGCTGGCCGATGGTGGCCTCGATACCCAGGCGCGCGCGGATGCGCCACAGGTTGCGGCGGTCCTGGCGGGTGTTCAGCAGCGGCGGCAGCTGCAGGTTGGTGTTGGTGTTGGTGTCGAAGCCGTTGCCGGAATTGATCGACGACCAGTTGCTCACGATGTCGCTGTTGCGCTCGGAGAAGAAGCGCGACTCGCTGCGCACGCGCATGTCACCGGTGACCTTGATGCGCTTGGTCCACTCAGCCACTTCGTTCGGTGCCGCCCAGCCCTCGGACTTGGCCTGCGCCATCACATCCTGGCGCACTTCGTCACGAATGCCATCGCGCACGCTCTGCGGCACGTAGGGCACGCGCACGTCGCCGGCTTCCAGGGCCACGCCACCACTGGCGGCCGAAGGTGCGGTGGTCGCGGTGCGCGATGCGGCCGCTGCTTCAGCCTCGGCCTGCACCAGCAATGCCTGGCCGTCTTCGGGCTTCAGCGCGCCACTGGCGATCAGGCCCTTGATCAGCTTGACCATGGTGGTTTCTGCGGCCATCGCACCGGCCGGGGCGGCCAGGCTGAGCAGCACAGCGCAGCACAGCAGCGCCCGTCGGGCCGGCCGCGGGCGGCGGGAGTCGGTTCGTGCGCGGACGTGGTCGTTCATCACGGTTCTCATCGAAAGAAGGGAAATCACGGAGGTCGGGAATCAGGCCCCGGGCCGGCGGCCCTGGATCAGCACGCGGGCGGGGAAATCGAGCGACGGCGGCGGTGCCTGGTCGACCTTGCCGATGCGTCGCAGCGCATCGAGCACGGCCGCGTCGGCCTCCTCGTTGCCACTGCCGCGCACCAGCTCGACCTTTTCCAGGCGGCCATCGTTGGACAGCCACACGTTCACCTGCAGCTGGAACGCCAGGCGCTTGATCTTGTCGTCGCGCGAGATCGCCTGCTGCATCAGATAGCCGAGGTAGCGCCCATAGGTGGCATTGCCGGCGCCGCCACGGCCGACGCCGGACGAACCGCCACCACTGCCGGACTGGATGCCGAAGTTGTCACCACCGGCCTGCGCATCGGCGTTCATCGTTACCGGGTCGGCGTTGTCCGGGGTCGGCGTCGGCTCTTCTGCCGGCGTCGGCTGATCCAGCGGCTCCGGCTCGGGAATGGTCTCTTCCGGCGGCGTTTCCGGTTCCGGCGGCTTTTCCGGTGGCGGCGGGGGCGGCGGAGGGGGCGGTGGCAGCGCCAGCATCGGCGGCTGCACCACCGGCCGGCGGGTGCTGGCGGTGTCCTTGAACAGCATCCACCACACGGCGACGCCGAGCACCAGCAACGCGGCCACCACCAGCGCGACGGTCACCAGCAACGGGCGACCGCGCATGCCGGGCTCCGGCCGAGGGGGTTGATGGGCCGTCATGCCTCAGCCCTGCACCTTGCCGGTGACCAGGCCGACCTGGGCCAGCTCCAGCCGCCGCAGCAGGTCCAGCACCTCGACCACGCGGGCGTACTGCACCTGCGCATCACCGCGCACGATCACCGGGAAATCCGGCGTGGTCGCGCGTTCGGTGCGCAGGCGGTCTTCCAGTTCAGCCATCGTCACCGGGTAGGCATCCAGGAACACCTGGCCGCTGGGGTCGATGGTGATCGCCTTGGTCTTCGGCTTCTCCAGCGCGACGCTGTTGCTGGCCTTCGGCAGGTTGACCTCGATGCCGGGAATGGAGGCGTTGCTGGTCAGGATGAAGATCACCAGCACCACCAGCAGCACGTCGACGAAAGGCGTCACGTTGATGCCCTTCTCGCGCTTCTTGATGCCGAACTTCGCCTTCTGGCCCATGGCGCGCCCCTCAGCCCTGGACCGCGGCCGGGCCGCGCCCGTCCTGCTCTTCGGCCAGGCGTGCGGCGAACTCGTCGATGAACACCGCCATGTCCGCGCCGATCGCCTCGGCACGTGCGCCCAGGTAGTTGTAGCCGAACAGCGCCGGGATCGCGACACCAAGGCCGGCGGCGGTACACAGCAGCGCCGCGGCCATTCCCGGTGCCACCGAATTGATGTCCACCGCGCCGGCCATCGCCGCCACCACGAACACCAGCATGATGCCGATCACGGTACCGAACAGGCCCACGTACGGCGCGCCTTCGATGGTGGTCGACAGCCAGTTCATGCGCCGCGCCATCGCCTCCTGCTCGCGCACCATCACCGCGTCCATCGAGGCGCGGATCGCCGCAATGGTGGCGCCACTGAGGTAACCACTGTTGCCGTCGCGCTGGTGGCGCTGCTGCATTTCATCGATGGCCACCTGGTAGATGCGCCACAACGAGCCGTCATGCATCGCGGTCGGTGCCTTGCCCTGGCGATCCATGTCGGACAGGGTGCGCAGCGGCACGCCGGACAGCTTGCCGAAGCTCTCGGTGAACACCGCATTGGCCTTGCTGGTACGACCGAAGTGGCGCCCCTTGGCAATCATGATCGCCCACGACAGCAGCATCATCAGGCCGAGGATGGCGACCACCACCCAGGCGTCGAACGGCATCGCCTTGAGGATGAAGGCGAAGTGGCTCTGGCCGGCCGACTGCTCGTCGGCGCCGTAGCTGATCAGGCGCGAATCGGCGCCCTGTGCGGTGGCATCGGCCAGCAGCAGTACCGCCGGCCGTGCCACGCGCGAGATACGCAGCTCATCCAGTGCGCCCTCGAAATTGGCCAGCGGCTGCACCGCGCCCGGCGCATCGGCGCCCACCACCGGCGCGGTGGTCAGCGCCGGCAGCTCGCCGCTCAGCTGGGCGACCACGCGCCCATTGAGGTACAGCTGCAGAGCGCCCTTCTCCGCAGTCAGCGCAACGTGGGCCCACTGCCCTTCCGGAATCGGCTGCGCCGGCGTGCTGCGCTGGCCATTGAGCTGCACGAACGGCACACGGTTCTCGATGCCCAGCACCAGCTCGGACGCGCCGTCGCGACGCGCGTAGATCGCCTGAGCCGCATTGTTGCTGCCCGGCTTGATCCAGGCCGAAACGGTGAGCGGCGCGCCCCCCTCCTGTGCGAGCGATGCGCTGGCCGGCAGCGGCAGCGGGCCTGCGCCCAGCTGAACGCCGCGGCCGATCACCGAGCCTTCGGACGGCGGCGCCACGGCACCGGCGTTGTTGCCATAGGCGGTGGTGTCGCGTGCCGGCGCGTTGGCCTCGGCAAAGTGGTAGACCAGCGTGTAGTCCGGGTCGAACACCTGCTGGCCATTGCCGCTGGCCGGGGCCTTCTCGTTGCCGTAGTACATCCAGATCGTCTGCGGTGCGGCGGAGCTGACTGCCGGCACGTCCACCCAGACCAGGGCCAGCCCCAGCTTGGGATCGAACTGTTCGATCTGGTGGGCCAGCACGGTACGCCCATCACCCGAGACAAAGCGCAGGTCGTTGCCCGCGTCCTGGGTGCCGTCAAAACCGAAGTTGCCGGTATGCAGGCGCAGCAGCAGCGGCGTGCGACCCGGGTCACCGGCAAGGCCCGCGCCCTGCGGGCCGGCGTCGACGGTGATCGGCTTGCGGTACTTCCATTCGGCCTGCCACCAATTGGCATCGGCCGCAGCAGCAGGCAACGCAACCAGCGCGGCCAGCAGCAGCAACACTCGGGTAAGCAAACGGTCCATGCGAAGGGTCTCCGGAGAACGCATGTTCAAGGGAAGGGTCAGTAACTGGTGCTGATGTTGAAATGCAGGCGCGGGTCGTCCTTGCGCGTGACCGGGCCGTCGGCATAGGGCCAGGCGTAGTCCAGGCGCAGTTGCAGGTGTTCGCCCAGGCGCAGCTGCGCGCCCAGGCCGACCGAGGCCAGGTTGTACTTGTCACGCTGCTCGGGCAGCGGCTGGCGCAGACGCAGGTAGGCCGCGTCGGCAAAGCTGTAGACGCGCAGATCGGTACGGCTCCACAGCGACCATGCCGGGGTACGCCATTCCAGGCTGGCCAGGCCGCCGTAATCACCAATCGCCTCGGCCGACAGGTAGCCACGCACGGTGTACATGCCACCGGCGGCGAACTGCTCGGCCGACACCAGCGGCGCATCGGTCACCTGCAACGAGCCGCGTGCATACCACTGCCAGTCGCTGCCGAAGGTATGCGTGTTGGCGACGTCCGCCTTGAACGCGACGAAGCTGGGGTCCGCCCAGTAGCGCTTCTGCCCGAACCCGATGGCATCGCTGCCATAGCCGAACAGGCGGCGGGTACCGGCCACCAGCTGGGTGTTGATGCTCAACTGATCCTGCTCGCCCTGGCGCACGCCGACAAACCCCAATGTGATCGGCGCGTACTTCAGCGGTGTCTTCAGGCTGTCCTGGCCCATCTGCGTGTCTTCCTCGGTGTCCTTGAAATCCACACCGAGGCTGAGCTGGCGCCACCACTGGCTGCTGCCGGCAAGGCGGTAGTTGAGCTTGAGGCCGATCGAATGGCCGTTCCCGATCACATTGGTACCGGTGCCGGTACCGACCTGCCCGCCGGCATTCAACACGCGGCTGTCGGACTTGTAGCCCGAGGCTTCCAGGCTCCACGGCGTGCCTTCGAACGGCATCGTGTACGAGGCCGAGAACACCTTGGCCTGCTTTGTATCTTCCGGCGCAAGGTACGCGCTGAGGGTGGCGCTGTGCCCGCGCTTCCACAGGTTGTCGTAGGCCAGCGACGCACTCAGGCGCAGCTTCTCGGTGTCGGCGCTGTGGTCGTTGTTGAGTGACGCACTGGCACGCCACGGCGACTTCTCTTCGACCTGCAGGTCCACATCCATCGTGCCCGGCACCTGGCCCTCGCGCACCAGCGGCATCACCTGGCGGCGCCCGCCCTCGTTCAGCGCAGTCAGTTCCTTCTGCGCCTGGTCGAAGTCCGGCACCTTGCCTTCCGCCAGCGCCGGCACGCGTTCGCGGATGCGCTCGGGCGATTCGTGCTTCGTCCCCACGACCCGCAGCTGGCCGATCGGCGTCTGCTGCACTTTCAGCAGCACCACGCCGCCACTGACCTGCTGCTCAGGCAGCTCCACGTAGACCGACTGGTAGCCCGCCTGCTGGTACAGCGTATTGACAGCATCGCGTGCTTTCTCGACATCGGCCAGGGTCTTTGCCGGGCCGAGGAAGGGTTCCACCGCGCGTTCAATGTCCCGGGGGTCGAGCACGGTATTGCCGCGCACGATGTATTCATTGATGTTCACGCTGGGCGCAGGCGCTGCCTCCTGGGCGAACAGCGGCAGCGGCAGCGCCACCAGGGCCAGCATCAACGGATGCAGGGGTAGCGGAAGGCGGACGGCTCGGCACGGAACAGGATTCATCGAAGGCATCGCGTCGTATCGAAGGGAGTGGCCAGGGAGCGGCGCGTGGGTCTACCAACAGGACGTGTACGTCGCGTCAAAGCCGCCAACAGTTTTGTGACAGCACTGTCATCTTTTGAAAGCGCCAGGACGCTCGCTGGCGGACCCCGCCTTCGCCACACGTCTTCATTGCAGAACGTCGATTGCTGCGGGAGATCCGAGATGCGTGAATCGTTGATGGCGGGCCTGCGCGCTACCCTCACCCTTGCGCTGCTGCTGGTGTTGCCCCCGGTGCGCGCTGACGAGACGAAGAAGCAGGAAGACGCCGCGCCCTGCATCGAAGTACAGGTCAATGGCGAGCGCATTCCGGCGTGGGACTGCCTGCAGCGCAAACTTGCGCCGGCATCGAAAGCGGCGAAATCACCGGCGCTCCCCGAGGCCGAACGGCTGATGCGGCAGCCCGGCAACCAGCTGATGCAGTACAACCTGGAAGGCACACGACAGCGCATGGGCGATGCCTTTGGTCGTTCGGTGGTACCGCAGCGTCCGGCGCGCTGAGCCCATGCCTCTGTAGAGTCGAGCCATGCTCGACTGTTCTTCCAGAGGCAGCCGAGCGTGGGCTCGGCTCTACAGGGAACTGGCCGGCACGATGCCATCGCCTGGCAACGGCGGCAGCTCAGGCACCGGCAGGCTGCGCGATTGCCCGGCCTGGTTCAATTCGACCGCGGTGGCACTGATGCTGGTCAGCACCGTGCAGGGTCCGAGTCGTTGGCCGGGCGCATACGCTTCCGCCGGGCGTCCATCTACCGAAAGCAGGGCCAAAGGCGCGTGGTCACCGGCCAGCACGCCCAGCACCACCACCTCGGTCTGCACCGCACCGGGGGACAGCAACCGCACCAGCGGCAGGCTGGCCACCGCATCGAACATCGGCCGTATCGGCACCTCGGCTTTCGCTTCGCTGGCTGTAGCCGCTGGCGCCACCGCAGACAGGGTGACGCTCCAATAGGCCACCACGGCCAGCAGCAGCGTCGCCGCCAGCAGGGTCAACATTCGATTGCGATCCCAGCGCCTGCCATCCATGTTCCGCACCACCGCCACGTTCGTGTCCGCCCACGCTAGCAGCTGTGGCTGACGCTTTTGTTTCATCATGCCGGCCTACGCTGGCAGGTATCGACCCGGACAAGAGGCAACGTCGATGCAGCGCGTGCAGCGTGGTTTCACCCTGCTGGAACTGATGGTGGTGCTGGTGATCATCGGCATCTGCACGGCCGGAATCGGGCTGGGCCTGGGCAGCCTGCTCGACCCGGGCCGGCAGCTGCGACAGGAAGCCGAGCGGTTGGCGCAGCGCCTGCAGGTGGCGCGCGATGAGGCGCGCATCGATGGCCGCCCCCTGCGTTGGCAGGCCGACGCCAACGGCTATCGTTTCAGCCGCCGCGAAGGCAGCGGTTGGGTGACCGTTGAACACGATGATCTGCTGCGTCCGCAGAAGTGGCAGGCAACGGGCATTGCGGTGCAGCCCGCCAACCCCATTGAGCTGAGCCCGGAGTGGATCGGTATCGCCTGGGAGCTTGGATTGTCGCTGAATGGTCGCAAACTGCGTCTTCGTGATGATGGCAGCGGACAGTTGCAGGTCGTGCAATGAAGCAGGCGGCGCGCGGATTCACCCTGATCGAAGTGCTGATCGCATTGGCGATCGTATCGATTGCACTGGCGGCGGTGATGCGCTCGGTGGCAGTGGCGACTGACGATCAGTCACGGCTGCGTGACCGTCGCCTGGCACTGATGTGTGCGCAGGATCGCTGGCAGGAACTGCGCCTGAGCGGACAGGCACCGCAGGATGCCCGGCAGCGCTGTGTGCAGGGGCGCAGCAGCTTCCTGGTGCTTCAGCATCTGGGCACGGGCAACGATGGCCAGCCGCAGCTGGAACTGAGTGTGGTTGCCGAGGAAGCTCCTCGGCAGTCGCTGGCGCGGATGCAGTTGCCATGGACGGCGGCGCAATGAGGCGCGCCGTCCGCGGCTTCACCCTGATCGAGGTGATGATTGCGATCACCATCATGGGCGTACTGGCACTGATCTGCTGGCGGGCGCTCGACAGCGTGGCCAACAGCGCCCAGCGCCTGCGCCAGGCCGATGCCGAGACCACGACGGCGCTGCGCGTGCTGCAGCAGTTCCAGCGTGATATCGAAATGCGCGCAGACGATGCGTTGATGAATGGTGCAGTGCGGCCGGCCGATCAACCGCAGCGGCTGCTGCCGCCTTCGCTGGTGAGCGAGCGGCATCCGGATGGGAGCTTCGCGCTGGAGATCACCCGCAGTGTCGGCAGCGATGGGCTGCGCTGGCAGCGGGTGCGCTGGTGGCGGCAGGGAAGTACGCTTTGGCGGGCCAGCGGCGCAGCGACGGATCGGTATCCCCTGCCGGCGCCGGATCTGTCGAAGGGCATTGCCGTGGCGCGCGAGGTACAGCGGTTCGAGGTGCGGGCATGGCAGCCCGGTGCCGGCTGGGCGCCGTTGCCGAGCGAAGGCGAAGTGCTGCCGGCCACCGGGCTGGAACTGCGGTTGGGCCTGCGCGATGGGCGTGGGCCGTTGAGTTACCGGCGGGTGCTGGAGCTTTAGGATTCCTCCCAGGCAAAGCATCCACGCATGGCGTGGATCTACTGCCAAGCCCGCTCTGGTGGGTGCCGACCTTGGTCGGCACTGAAGCTGGCCCAGCCATCCACGCATGGCGTGGATCTACTGCCGAGCGGCGCCTGCTGCCACGCCTTCTCTGGTGGGTGCCGACCGTTGGTCGGCACTGAAGCTGACCAAGCCATCGACGCATGCCGTGGATCTACTGACCAAGGTCGGAATCCACCGTGACACATTCGCGCGTCGTTCCTGCCGCCGGGCGCTCTCCTGCACCCGGCGGCGCCGTGTCGGTGATCCTCACCGCTGATGGCCGCTCCCTGCCCTCCGTGCCGTCCTGGCTGGGGCCGCCACCGTTCCGTGGCAGCTGGCCCGATGCTGTCTGTTCCTGCAGTCCAGCGGCATCCACACACGGCGTGGATCTACTGCCGATCAAGGTCGGCACTCGCCGGGATCGTGCGATGCCTAGCGGCGCTGCGTGCCCTCGTCGCGACTTGCCTGCGGGAACTGGAAGGCACTGTTGGCGTCATAACCGCTGTTGGCAGTGTTGCCACGCGCCGGCGGGTTGATGCTGCTGGTGCCACTGCCGAAGCCGAGGATCTGCACGCTGATCACCGACGGCTGGTTGCGCCGTGCATCATCCTGGCTCTTGCGCATCACATCCTGTGCGGCCTGGCTGGCGCTGTTCGCTGCCGCACTGGCCGAAGCCAGCGCATTCACGTTCACCGTGGCCAGCACCGGCAGGCCCTTGCTCTCACCCTGCACCTGGATGTTGGCTGCATTGAGTACCTGCAACGCCGCCAGGTTGATGTTGCCCGAGACACGGATACCCGCTTCGCCCGCGTCGATGGTGCCCAGCGGCGCGATCAGGTCGACGTCGCCCGGTCGTACTTCGGCAATGGGGTTCAACGTTGCGATGCCTGCACCACTGGCCGGGGCCTGCGGCGACAGGATCACATTGCCCCAGCCGTCATAGACGCGGCGCGGTGGCGTGTACAACAACGTCGTCCGCGAACCACGACCGGCGTTGATGTCGCCCTGCTCCGACCACGCCAGGATGTCACCACCGAACGTCGTCATCACCCGCGACAGACCCAGCAGCACGCTGTCCTGGCTGAACAGCCGGATGTCACCCTGCCCCTGGGTCACCAGCCCGGCACTGGCCGGCGGCACCACGCCCTGCACACCGATCACGATCTGCCCACCCGGCGCCATCAGCTCGATGTTGCCGCCGGCTTCGGTACGCACGCCGGAGCCGCCGTACATCACGATGTCGCCGGTGCGGTCGATGGCCGTTCCGGCAGCATTCCTGTCCGGCATCAGCGTGGCGATCGCCTCGCGGCCGCGCAGGTAAGAACCGAAACGCGGACCTTCGGCATCGGTGTACTCGCGGCCACCTTCACGCAGTTCGGCGTAGTAGACCTGGCGCAGGAAGATGCGCTGCTGTTCCTTCGGCAGCCGGTCGAATGCTGCCAGGGCCTCGGCGCCATCAACCGCCAAACCGAAGCGCTGCTGCAGCCACTCCCTCAACTCCTTGTCGTAGATCTTCACCGCCTTGCCCGGCTGCGCAGCCAACGACTGCGAGGGATCGGCGAGGTTGGCCGGATCCAGGTAGTGCGTGCGCAGTGCATCGAAATCAATGCCCTGGTTGCCGGCAGTCACTGCGATGCTGGCGCCGGGACGGGCATCGCCTTGCACGACGCCGCCCAGGCTCACGATGCTTCCGGCCTCTTCCTGGCGCAGCTGCCGGCCCGCACTCACTTCGACGTTGCCGGGGCCGGCAACCGTCAGGTTGCTGCGGATGATGTCCCGGCCCGCTTCGATCCCGCTGATATCGGTACCGCTGGTGTTGAGCGCGGTGACATCCGCGCCGATCACATCGCGACCGGCGCGCAGCTGTACCGCCGAGCCCGCTTCGTACCAGTCGAATACGGTACGCGCGCCGTTCTCGGCATTGCGCGACAGTTGCCGCCTGTCGCCGCTTCCCAGCCCGATGATATCGCCGGCCACTGCATAGAACCGGCTGGCCACGGTCGGTGTGGTTGGCAACAGCACGCCGAGCGCGGTATTGGGACCGAAGGCAAAGTACGGCAGCGTAGTGCCAGGACTGGCGCCGTTCCCGTCCGCGGGTACATTGCTGCGCACGGTTCCTGCGTTTCCGGGGCCTTGCGCGATGAAGCCGGGATTGAATGGGCCGGGGACACGGGCATCACTGCTTGAGCGCACAATCTGAGTGGCCCGGTCGGTAGCCAGGATCGATCCTCCCGCCAATACCTCCAGCCGACCCGACGCCGAGGGCGCCAGCACGATGACGTCCTGCGCATCGGGCACGCTGCCACTGCGCAGACTGGCGAGATTGATGTTCCCGGAGGCCGCGATAGCCGTGAACCGGGAGGGATACAACCAGTAGTTGAGATAGGCATCGCCATTGCTGGGGTTGATCCTGATCACCTCCCTACCCTGGTTGCTGCCGGTCGTGTGCTGCGTGCCAACCAGGCCCGGCGAGAGATTTCCGCCTGCGGAGAACAGGTCGAGTGCGGTGCGCGGCGTCCACAGCGAGAACCAGCTTGTGCCCGACGCGTGGCCGCCCCCTTCCAGCAGGATATCGTTGAAATTGGCCACGGGAACCCGGCCGGGATCGGCGGCACTACCCAGTACCACATCGCCGCGCGCCTGCACCTGGGCGGTGGAATCGCCCAGCACCAGCACCGGCCCGGCCATCGCAACGGGTGCGTCGGCCACGAACGGATTGTGCAGGCCCAACGTGCCGTAGCTGCTTTGTATCGCGCTGAGACCGCCGATGCGCGCCGCCTGCAGCAGCGTGCTGCCGCGTAGATTGGTCACGGTGCCGTTGAGATCCAGATCCTGCTGGAAACCTTCGGGCTGCTGCGCGCTTGCGCGCAGGCCGGGGTTGACCGCTCCGCCGCTTCGCAGCGTCAGGTCTCCGCCCCCCGTCAGATGCAATTCACCGTTGCTGACCCGTCCGGTCGACCCGACCGCCGCGACGATCGCGCTGGAATGGGGCGCCGTCAACAATCCCAGAGCATTGCCCATCGGCGCGATCACGCCCGAGTGGCGGCCTGCTTCCAGGGACAGATTACCGCCGCCCAGCGTGCCGAAACCGGTAAAGCCGACCAGGCGAGGCGTCGCATCCAGCTCAGGGCCCACCGTGCTGTAGGTACCGAAATTGATCCACCAGCTGGTTGCGCTCTGCACTACACCAGCAGTCGTGCCCGATCCCTGGCGCCACAACCAGTTGCCCACCGCGGCGCTGGAATGCCCGGCCTGGTCGCGCTGCGGCGTGCCCGCCTCTGCGCGCGCGCTCCAGGTATCACCGGTGATATCGCGGCCCGCTTGCACGTGCAGATTGCCACCCTGGTCGGGGTACCACGCCTGGTAAGTGGCGATGGCGGCATCGTAGCGGCCGGACGCCTGGACCGGGCCCAGCAGCGCGGTGTTCCTGGGCACTGGGGCCCGCCCCGGGGTGAACTGCGTGTCACGGCCATCACCCAGCGCCGTCGGCGCACCTGCGGTGTACACACCGAAACCGGACTTCATGCGCACATCCTGCGCGGCCAGCAGCGCCAGGTCACCCTTGCCGGTGCGCAGGACGCTCCAGGCCGGTGCACCCAGGCGCTTGCCATAGGTCGTGACTTCAGTCAACGTGCCGCCGCCATAGCAGTAGCCCATCGCCGCGCAGATTTCTTCCTCCGACATGCCCATCTCGGCCCCGAGCTCCGTAGCCGGGCGGCCGACCCACGATTCATCGCCCCACCATGCCAGCGAGCCTTCCTTGTCGACCAGGCGCGGGGCCGGACCGCAGTAGGGTCCGGAATCACAGACATCGCTCTCGGTCATGCCAAGCTCCCGAGCGAGATCCGCTACGGGTTTTCCGACCCACGACTCATCGCCCCATAGATCCAGCGAGCCATCCACGGTGATCACGCGGTCGCCCTTCCATTCCGTCGTCGTGGTCACCGTACCGATGGTGCTGTAGTGGCTGTCGGCCAGCACGATGCTGCCGTCACTCCCCCAGCGCCGGGTACGCGGATCGGCGGCGGTCGTATCAGCACCGGCCACCGCGGTCAGGTCCCACGAGGTGGTGCCTTCGGGCAGCATGGCCGCCAGCGCCCAGTTGCGGCCCTGGCGTCCGCTGGCATCGGCCGCCCGCAGCTTCACCGGTGCATCGCCTGGCAGCTCCACCTTGGTCATCGACGGGATGATCGCACCGGCATGCAGGTTCAGCGCGCCTGAAAGCTTCATCGCCATGGGCAGGGCGACGCCGGCCGGCCACACCTGTGCGGCCAACGGCGCCGGCGTGCGCAGGCGGAAACCGGCACCCAGTCGGGCACCGGACTGCAACGCCAGCGCCTGTGCCAGCACGGTGCCGGCCACCATCACCTGTCCGCTGTCTGTGGTCACTACCGCGCCCAGCACGGTACCGGCCGGCAGCAGCAGCGGCCCGGACAACACCATCTCCGCCGGTAGCACGGTTCCGGCCGGCAGGGTTACCGCCTCGAAGGGCAGCGCATAATTCAGCGTGGCACCGGCGCGGAACTCGGTGCCGCCCTGGAGCTGGACACCCTCGCCCGGCACGATCAGGTCACCGCCAAACGCGGTGTTCGGTGAACCCGTACTGCGTCCTTCCAGCAACACCCAGCCGTCTTCATCGGGATTGGCAGGCGGTGGCGCGAACCCATCGTTGATGCTGCCGTAGACATTGACGTCGCCCTCGGCACGCAGTACCAGCGCGGCCGACTCACCGAAGCCACGGCGCGCAGGATCGGCCCGGTTCGACTGCGGTCCGTAGCGGTAGCCGGACAGATCGATATCACCGGCCACGACCAGATCACCGCGCGGGTTGTCACTGCTGGTTCGCGCCATGATCTGCACACCGGGGCGCAGGCGATAGCTGCCCAGTGCGGAGATGCGCTGCTGCAACCCGGTATTGGCCAGCGCGGCGTTCATCCACTGGCTGTTGTCCGGATCCACCACCGTATCCAACCATTGCTGGTTGATCACCTGCGGACGATGGCCATGCACGTCCGGAGCGCTGGCCAAAGGCGCCGAATCATAGCTGCGGAAGGCGTTGACCTGCACGTCGCCGGCACCGGCGATGCGGATGCCGCTGGCCACCTCGATCGCTGCATCGTTGCTGCCCACGCGGGGCACGTTGAGCTTGACGCTGCCGCGTGCGCGGCCGTCGTTCTGGCCCGGCCCGCTACCGGTGGCCACCGACGTGCCGGCGCGCAGGTCCATCGAGGCAGCCGCACCCAGCTGCAGGCTGCCGTTGGCCGAGGTCAGTTCGATCATGGCCCGGTTCGGGCTGTCGATGATCTTGCCGTAGCTGTCCACGCGCAAGGCGCTGCCATGCGCGTCCAATGTGCCATCGATACGCAGCACGTCGCGGGCGGACAGGCGGATGCTGCCGACCTGTTCGCCACTGGCATCAACGCGGCCATTGACCTGCAGGCTGCCGCCATCGACGCTGATATCAACGTTGCGGGCCTTCACCTCATCGCCGATCACCAGGTCGCCTTCGCTCAACTGGAAGGTCCGGCCACCGGTAATACCACCGCCGGTAAGCCGTGTATTGAGCCCGGAGAAGTCCTGCAACTGGCGTGCGCGCACCACCACTTCGCCACCGTCATAGGGCACTTCGGTGCCACCGGCGTCGTAGCGGCCGCTGGCACCGCCAAGCAACGTACCTGCCAGATCGACACGGCCGCCCTGCGGGCCCAGCGCAGCAACGGTCAAGCGGCCGCCGCGGTTGTTGCGGGCGGAAAGATCGATCCGCGACGCCGCGTCGGCAACGATGTCACCTTCGCGGCTCGACAGCGCCACGTCACCGCCCCAGCTGTACTTGTCCACGTCGAACAGACTGACCTTGCGCCCTGCCATGTCCAGCACTGCATTGCTGCCAAGCACCACGCCCTGGCGTGCGTTGGCCTCGAACCTGCCGGACGCCAACGCCACCCTGCTGTCGATCACAACGCGTTCGGCCGTGATGGACAACTCGGCACCCAACGCATCGCTGCCCGCGGTCGCCGCGGCGCCGCGCAGCTGCACCGTACCGCCATTGCGGATTGCCAGCTGCGCACCGGCATCACCGGTCAGCAGGGGAGTGACGATGTCCAGCGCGCCGCCACTGAACTGCCAGCCGCTGCCTGGCAGGTAGTCGCCCTGCTGCTGGAACACATCGAGGCTGCCCTTGCCCGAGAACAGCATGCGGTCCGACGCTGCCAGGGTAACGCCGGCAAAGCCGAGCACCTGGCGACCGGCCGCCACAGACGAGTTGGGGCGGGTGAACGGCGCACGCCCCAGTTCCAGCACCCGTGTATTGATCTCCAGCTGCCCTTGGCCGAGCCGGCCCACCATCGCCTCGCCGGGCGGTTGTGCCAGCTCGCCGCCGGGCAGGTCGGTGCCGGCCAATGTCCCATCCCAGACCAGCGTGTCGGCGAAGATGCGCGCGCGGTCGGTGGCGGCAGCATAGCCGTGGATGGCCGGCGCACCCAGCACCAGATTGCGCAGGCTGCTGCGACCGGTCGCGCCATCGCGCGTATCCAGGTCGACACTGCCGAACACGTTGATGGCATCACGCGCGGTCAGGCTGAGCGCCTCCAGTGCGGGAGCGCCGATGGCGGTGTTTCCGCGCAGCAACCGCTGCAGCACCTCCTGGTTCATGGTCATGCCCGTGGGCAGGCCGCCGGCCGCCGACGCCATCGCAATGGCCTCGGTGCTGCCCAGGTTGAGTGCGGACATGCCCAGGCCGAGCTGGCGCGTGCCATAGCTCAGCGAGTCACCCATGTTCAAGGCGCCGTCGGTGACCACGTTGATGCTGCCCGCCGACAGCAAGCGGGTCTGCCCACTGCAGTCCGCCTCGCAACCGCCGATGTCGATCGCTACCGGCCCGCCGGCACTTCCGCCCTGTGCACTGAGCGCCGTCAAGCGCTGGTTGGACACGGCAAGCAGGCCGCCCGCGACCAGGTAGGGCGCCGTGGGCTGCGCCACGCTCGACGGGCCCGACTGGGACAGGGTGTCGATCGAAACGCCCTGCTCGACCAGGATACCCCTGCCTCCGAACGCGGCCGACAGCAGCACTTCCTGCGCCGTCAGGTTGACGCCGTTGCGCACCACGATGTGCTGTGCGCCGCCCTCCAGCGCATAGGTGGTTGCATCGCGCCGCAGCGTGCCGCCGATCAGCATCGTTACCGGACGGAATGCATTGAGCGTGGTATCGGAGACGGTAGCGCCGCGCCCGCTGGCGGCATCGGCGCCCTCGCTGGCGATCTCCAGCGCTGCACCATTGGAGACACGCAGATTGACCGAGAGCGTGCCGCCGAGCCCGTCACTGCTGCCGGCGCCAAAGCGGGACAGGCCGAGGAAGGTTGCCGCCGGGGTACCCGACCGTCCTGCGCCTTCACCGAACACCAGGTTGAGGCTCCCGGCATCCACCGTCCGCCAGCGCAGCGCTTCGCCACGCCGCTCGGCCACGCCGTGCACGAACGCGTTGTAGGAGGTTTCGTTGTAGCCGGCGTGGCGGCGAACCGCCTCCGCTGGTGTCAGCACCAGGTCGGTGAGCAACGGCGACACCGCCCCGCCCAGGCCCTGCGCGCGGTGCCCGCTGACGCGCCAAGAGCCGGTGCCGGTCGCCACCGGCGAGACGTTGCCCAGCGCGCTCTCGGCGCCGATCTCGACGCGGAATGCGCCCTTCTGCAATGCGTAGTTCGCCGGCAGCAACGTGTAGGCTCCCGCCGGGAGTCCAGGCACGCCGTCCGGAATGACGATCTCCTGGCCGACACGGGGATCGACGCTGCCGTCACCGGTCGCCAGCGGTGCCTGCACGTCCGCTCGGCCCGGCACGATTGCGTAGACCGCATTGCCCGCACGACTGAAGCCATAGCGTGGATTGGCATCCGCCAACGAATGCCGCAGGACATCGACCGAGCCACCGCGCCCGGCGACGAACGCAGCGCCGGTCAACTCACCTCCGCCGGAGACATCCACGATGCTGCCTGCGGCACCGTTGAAGGCGTTGGCGACGATATCCACACCGATCGGGGCATCGATCGATCCAGGAACCAGCACATCGAACTCGGCGCCGTTCCGGCGCCATGTCACACCGTCCACGGTACCGCCAAACGGAAGCGCCAGGCCGGCGCCACTGATCGAGGTCACGCTGCCACCCAGCAGGTCGACGCGGCTGGCGCGATTGGTGTTTCTTTCACCGCCACCCAGTTGGACGCGGCCCCACGGCGCCTGCACGTTGCCGCCCTGCACCACCGTCGCCGCGACCAGTTCCAGGCGGCCGAATGCCGAATCCGGTGCCGGTTGCGTGGCACTGCCAACGCCGTGGATGCGCAATACAGCCTCCGGGTTCTGCCAGGCAGGCTGTCCCGACGGACCGATGTCCGCAACGCCAGCGACGATGCGCCCACGCGCCCGGGCCGCCGGGTACAGACGGGCTGCACTGATATCGATCGAACCCGGGGACGACAACGAAGTTTCCTGGGCGCTGCTGGCTCCCGGTGCCAGCAGGCGGATGTCGCCACGGCTGTCCAGGTTGACATGGTCGAAGCCCGCCAGCCAGCTAACGTCGCGCAGGTCGATCAGGTTCGCCTTCACATCGAAACGATGTTGCTTCCCTTCGTCGAACCGCGCCTCGACCGGCCGCAGCGTGCCCTCCCCCGCCGGCTGCCACCAGCGTCCCTGCGCAAGGCGCACGTAGGGCGCGCTCAGCAACAGGCGGCTGCCCTCGCTGTTGCCTTCCGCAAACCCCAGGGCGCGCTCATTCATGCCATGGATGCGCAGGCTTTGGTCCATGCCCAGATTGACATCTCCCTGGGCGCGGATGTCGCCGAACAGGGCCAGATGATCGAAACCACCGGCCTCGATCTGCTCCGCCGACAGTGCCGCATGGCCGTACTCAAGGCGTGCAGGCAGGTCCGCCGTCTGCGCGGCGTGCTGGGTCAGCGAGATCACCCGTGGCGCCAGCACGTCCTTGCCCACTGCCGTTCTGCCGTAGGTGCCGCCCCCAAAGGCAACACCGAGGGTACCGCCGCGCGCGCCGTCGCCGCCCGCTGCTGCGTCCAGTTCGCCCTGCAGGTACAGCGCATTGCCCGCGCGCAGCACGATGCTGCCGCCATCGCTGTCCACCCGGGTGCGCCCGCTGCCATCAATGTCCAGCAGCGCCGAAGCACCGGACGCGTCCAGCCGCGCACCGCGCTCCACCACCACGAAGGTATCGGGCGGCAGGTGGCGTACGTTGTCCTGGTCTTCCCAGTCCAGCGCCCCCCCGATCTCGATCGTTCCACCCTTGCGCACCTGTCCGCGCAATGTCCGGCGCGCGTCGGGCAGGGAAACGCTATCGCCACTCACGTCAAGCAGTGCGCCTTCAGCGATTGTCCACTGGCGCTCGCGGCGTGCATCGCCGCGTACGCCCGACGGATCGAATGCCTCATCCAGGCGGATGCGGCCGCCGGCCGCCTTCAGACCGCCAGCCACGTCCAGGTTGCCGGCGCTGAACAGTTCGATCGACTGGCCGGCATCGACCTCGATCCTTGCACCCTTGCCAACGCGCAGATCGGCCGTGGACAGCAGATGCCCTGCGCGCAGTGCCAAGCTCGCGCCGCCGCGCTGCGATACACGCCCGCTGGCCGGATCCGCCTCATACAGCGACGGCGTCCAGGCCTGAACGCCCTGCTCGCGGGCCAGTGCCTGCTGTGCGCCCTCGGCCAGGCGCAGCGCCGGTCGTTCGACCTGCAGCTGGGTACCTTCTTCAACCGTCAAGCCGTTGTGACCGGCGATGTCATAGCCGGCGAAGCCACTCCTGAACAGTGCTGGCTGCAATCGCAACGACGCCGCCGATGCATCCGTGCCAGGCGCGCCGATGGACACCACACCGCCGGTTGCCAACGTGAAGTTGCCGCTGCCATTGCCGAGCGCGCTGAAGCGTGCGTCCTCGCCGATACGGATCCGTCCGCTGCCGTCAGTGCCAACCTCGGTGCTGGCCGCGAGCAGGCTGACACTGCCACCCTTGCCTACGCGCCCCTTGCCACTGGCATCGATCGCGCCGCCGGCATCGACCAGAATCTCGGCCCGCTCGCCCACATGGATGTCGTGGCTGCTGTTGAAGCGCACCTGTCCGCCGTCGATCCACGCCTGTGCGGGACCGCCATCCGGCGCAGCAAGCGCGTTGCCCCAACCGCCGCCAAGATCGATCCGTGCGCCGGCCGCAACATCCACCGCACCATGTCCGGACGTCAGCAATGCCGTGGGCCCGCCAAGCGCCGCAAGCAGATTCCCGGCTTCCACCTGCCCGCCGGCAATCTGCACCGTTCCACCAAAGTTGACGCGGCTTGCGGTGAGTCCAAGCCGGCCGCCCTCCTGCAACCTGAGCGTGCCGTCGAGGTCGATACGACCGGCCGATGCGAGGTCCACCTGCCCCCATCGCTGGGCGCTCAGCACCTCACTGTCCAACCACACGGTATCGCGCTGTGCTTCCCCGACTGGCGCCTGCAGCGTCCACGGCCGGGTGTCGGCCTGGAGCGCTCCAATGCGGACATTCGAGTCAAACACCGCGCTGCGCCCACTGTTGTCGAAACGTCCGAGCCAGAGCTGGGCGTTGCGGGCCGCCGCCGTCTGTGCCTGCGCGTAGCCCTCCTGCTCCTGATCGGGCCGGCGCGTCTGCTGTGCGCCCTGGAAGGCCACCGTATCCACCTGGCCCTGCAGAACGGCCGTGGGCGCCGAGATCAACAGGCGGCCAGCATCGCGTCCCACGGTATAGCCATTGTCGAAACGCTGGGTGGGTGCCACCAGCGGATTGCGGAACGATTCGGTCATCCCCCACCGTTCCTGCTTCACTTCATAGCCCTGGTACAGACCGTCGTACAGCATCTCGGCCGGTGCATCATCAAGCCGGTACAACTGCCCGTCGCGGCCCCGCAGCCAGCTCTGCTGCACCACGCCGGACTGCACATCCAGGCTGCCACCGGCCAGATTGATGCGCGAACCGGCGTGGCTGACGACTTCCTTGCCTGCCAGCTGGACGGTGCCGCCCTGCGCCGCCCATTCGCTGATCGAATGCCCCTGATTGTCCAGGTAGCCACCCACTTCCAGCAGGCCGCCGCCGGCATACCAGCGCGTGCCTTCATAACCGCCGGTACCGGCGGCAACTTCGGTCAACTGGCGGCGGTCGATCCACACCTCGCTGCTGATCAGCTTGCCGCTGTCACGGTTGTCCGGCGAATCGCGCAACTCATTGCCCTGCACCTTCACCTTGACGTTGTTGCTTTCCATCGCCACCTGCACACCCACCGCACCGGAGACGTCCACGCGCGCGCCATCATCCAGATAGCTGCGCCGGCTGGCGTCGGCGATCACCTGGCCGCCGGTGGCCACCGCCAGCGAACCGGCCTGGAAGTTCACATCGCCGCCGGAGACGACTTCGATGCGGGATTGCTCACGGCGGTCCTGCAGGCGCGAGAGATTGTCGAAGGTGCCACTGTTGCTGGAACCGCGAAGCTTGTCCTGCTCGGCCGATTCCTTGATGAGCGCGTTGCGCTGGCTGTCCAGCGCCGTGCTCTTGCCATCGTCTTCCAGCAGTACTGCCGTGGTCGAGCCGGCGGCCAGGGTCACGCTGCCGGCCGCATCGGACGCCGAGTTCAACAGGTGCACCGTACCGCGCTGGTTCAACGTGGTGGTCGCAACCGCAACGCCGGCCTGCTCGACGGTGCGGCCGGCCAGCGTGACATCGCCTTCGCGCGCCTGGATCAGACCACTGTTGCGAACACTGCCCGCCGTGCTGTCAGCGACGAAGCGCGGGGCAATTTCATTGCCGCGGGTGGTGGACGCGGTGTTCTGGGCGGTTCCCACGCCGCGACGGATCACGAAACTGTCACCGGCGGCCAGCTGGGTCTGTCCCTTGCGCGTTTCGATCTGGCCCGCGTTTTCCACGCTGTGCCCAGCCAGCAGCACATAACCGCCGCCCCGTGTAGCCGTGGTCGGTTCGTGCGTGGTGATGCGCGCACCGCGTTCGACCATGACCTTGCCCACGGCGTCGGTCAGCGCCGAGGTGTTCGCGTCGGCACTGTACAGGCCCTGCTCGCGGAACTGCGCATCGCTGATGCGTGCGGCCGCTGCCACCAGATTGCGGACATTGACCTGGCTGTTGTTGCCGAACACCACACCGTTGCGGTTGGCCACGAACACCGTGCCATTGGCCTTCAGCTGGCCAAGGATCTGGCTGGGCCTTGCGGCGGGATCATTGACCCGGTTCAACACGGCCCAGTCGGGGTTCTGCAGGAAATTCAGTGTGGTGTTGCCACCAATGTTGAAGGTTTCCCAGTTCAGGATCGCCTGGTCGGCGGTCTGCTCGATGTTGACCAGCACCCGCCCGTCGGCCGCCTGCGACTGGATCGCGTCGCGCGCATTGATCCAGCCACGCGTCAACGGATTCTCGTCAACCTTCAGGCCATCCTTGCCCAGGCCATCGGCCACTACGAATCCCGCCTCGCGGCGCGCCTGCCGTGCCTGTTCCTGCAGGCGCTGCTGCAGGGCGATGGCCTGCGCGGCCGTACCAAGGTTGTCGATCGACTGCTGCAGCTTCTGCCGTGCCGCATCCTGCTGCTGCGCGGGTAGCTGGAACTGGATCGGCACACCATTGGGCATGCGCCCGCTCTGTGCGGCCGCGCCCTGCGCCGCACCGCGCTCGGCGAACCAGCCGGGGCTGAACGCCTGTTGGGCCTGAGTGGCCGGAGCCACCACGCTGCCCAGGGCCACTGCGACGGCCCAGGCCATCGGGTGGCTGCGCCACAGGGCAGCAGGGAAACGGGCGGTGGGCGAATGCGGGTGCGACATCGGGGACCTCGTCAACCTGATGGGCCGCGCTGGCGGCGGCGTGTATGGATGGGCCTGCGCCAGGCACGCCCTGCACCTCATAGACGGTGGCGGCGGCGTGAAGGCGACAGGCGCATCACTGTCATGCAGCGGACATACGCAGAAGGCGCCGGCATTGCTGCCGGCGCCCTTGTGCGTTTCCTGCAACTACCAAAGCAATCGCAGTTACAGCGGACGGCCGATGCCCGAGCAGGTGCTGGGGTTGTTCACGGCCCCGGCGTTGGTGGCGGTCGCAAAGCGGGTGCGGATCGCATCACGCCAGGCCTTGGTCAGCGGGATGAACTTGTGCGCGCGGATGGCGGCGTCGTTCGGGCCCTGCTCCACGCCGTTGATCACCGTGCTGCCGTAGTGGCGGGTCAGGAAGCCGCGGATGTTGGCGCCCACGGTGCCGTTCTTGTAGCACTGGCCGAACACGAAGTTGGTGTAGCCCGCGATCGGGTAGCCCGCGTTCGGGTTGCCGAACACCGGCACCCAGTTGGCCGGGTTCTCAGCGGCGGCATCGGTCGGTGGAGCGACGGTTTCCAAGGTCGCCTGCACGCTCACTTCGTCCGGCGAGAAACCCTTGACCTTGGCGACCTTGGTGGCGTCGGTCAGGCTCGGGATCACGTCCGGGCCGACGTAGCCGATGCGGCCATCGGCAGCGTACACGGCGTTGTACACCGAGGTGCCGCCGGTGGCCGGGGCAGCGACGAAGTTCGACGGAACCGTGGTGAACAGGTTGGCGAAGGTCGACTGCACCGAGAAAGCCGGCACGCCATTGGTCAGCTTCAGCGCGGTACCGGAGACGTCGGCCGGCTTGCAGGCGCTGGTCAGGAAGCGGGCCAGCAGCTCGGTGGTACCGCTGCTCTCGCCACGGTAGACCACCTGGATGGCACCGCTGCGGGCGCTGTCGATGCTCGACCAGCTGGTGATCTTGCCGGAGAAGATGCCGCAGATCTGGGTCACCGACAGGTCAACGGCCGAACCGGCCTTGTTGAACGGAATCGTGACCGAGGTGGCTACCGACGGGATCTGCACCAGGGCGCCGTAGCGGTTGGCATCGCCGGACACGTTGTAGGTGCTGTTGTAGGTGTTCAGCTCGGTGCTGCTCAGCACCGAATCGCTACCGGCGAAGTGCACGGTACCGGTGGTGGAGAACAGCGCCGAGTTGTTTTCCAGGAAGGCCTTCTTGCCGGTACCCGAGCCGGTCACGGCGTAGCTGAAGTTGGCCGGCAGGATGCTGTCAGCCGAACCCTTATAGAGGTCGGCCGGCAGCGAGGCGCCGCCGCCGGTGACGGTGGTCCGGGCCGAAGCGGCACCGGCAGTGGCCAGCAGCGCGGTGGCAACCAGCGCGGCCAGGGTCTTGTACTTGTTCATGATCTTCTCCTGAAGGGTTTACTGCGAAGGGAAACACCAAGGGAGGAACGGTCACTACACGCCTGCTGCCGCCGAGGGCCTCCCAGCCCACTCTGCGGCGACGTGTCCATGCTGGTCCGCGCCGATGACAGGCCGCTTAAGAAACCTGTGGAAGATCGGAAAAAGGTGTGGAGGATTGTGTGGAGAATCGATGTCAGTAGATCCACGCCATGCGTGGATGTGCCGCCCATGGCGCGCGTCTGGTGATCCATCCACGCATGGCGTGGATCTACTGCACCAGTTGGTTCATTTCCATGATCGGCATCAGCACCGCCAGCACGATCGTCAGCACCACGCCCCCCATCACCAGGATCATGGTCGGCTCCAGCAGCGCGGTCAGCGCCATCGCGCGACGCTCGATCTCCCGCGAGATCGTCTGCGCAGCGCGATCCAGCAACGGCGCCAGCGAACCGGTTTTTTCGCCACTGGCCACCAGGTGCACCAGGATCGGCGGATACACCTTCTGCACCTTCAGCGCAGAGCCAAGCGCCGCACCTTCGCGCACGCGTGCGGACACATCATCGGCACAGCGCGCCAGCAGTGCATTGCTCAGCGTCTGCCGGGCAGCTTCGAGCGCGCGCAGCAGCGGCACGCCCGCATCCAGCAGGATCGCCAGCGTCGAGGCAAAACGCGCACTGTTCACGCCCAACACGAAGCGCCCGATCATCGGCACCCTCAGCAACAGCGCATCCCAGCGCAGGCGCAGCTCGGGCCGGCGCAGGGCCAGCCGCCACGCCACCACCAGCGCAGCGATGCCCAGCCCCACCCACACGCCCCAGCTGCGCACGAAGGCGCTGGCCGCCAGCATCACCTGGGTCAGCATCGGCAGCGTCTGCCGCGCCTGCACGAACGCGGTCACCACCTGCGGCACCACGTAGCTGAGCAGGAAAATCACGATCGCCACCGATACCAGGCTGATCGCCGCCGGATAGATGAAGGCAGTCAGCACCTTGGCCTGCAGCGCATTGCGTTCTTCGATGTAGTCGGCCAGGCGCTCCATCACTCGCGCCAGGTCGCCGGAGTCTTCACCCGCCCCCACCAGTGCCCGATAGATCGGCGGGAAATCGCGAGGCCGCGCGGCGAGTGCCACGGTCAGGCGCTGGCCGGCACGCACGTCGGCGCGTACCGCGGTGAGTGCCTGGGCCACGTGCGGGCGTTCGGCCTGCTCGATCACCGCACTCAATGCGCCTTCCAACGGCAGGCTGGCCGCCAACAGGCTGGCCAGCTGGCGCGTAGCCCAGGCCAGCTCGCTGGCGGACAACCGGCGAGCCCCCCAACCACTGCCGGCACTGCGAGCCGCACTCACTTGCACGGGGGTCAGCCCGCGCCCGCGCAGCAGCTGGCGCGCTCCGCGCGGGCTGTCGGCGTCCAGCTGGCCCTTCTCGATGCGGCCCTGCGCGTTGGCGGCCTGGTAATCGAACAGTGCCATCGTCGCCTCAGTCGTCACCGGTGACGCGCAGGATCTCTTCCAGCGTGGTCACCCCGCTGTCGACCCAACGCTGGCCGTCCTGGCGCAAGGTCCGCATGCCGGCACGCCCCGCCGCCTCGCGCAGGGCGGGCTCGCCCTGCCCTTCATGGATCAGCGCACGCACGCGATCGTCCACCACGAACAGCTCGTGGATGCCGGTTCGCCCCCGATAGCCGCTGTTGGCGCAGGCCGCGCAGCCCACCGCGCGCCACACGGTACGGCCGTCGCCATCCACCTCGGCACGCCGGCATTGCGTGCACAGCCGCCGCACCAGCCGCTGCGCCAGCACGCCGCGCAGCGACGAAGCCAGCAGGAACGGCTCCACGCCCATGTCGGCCAGGCGGGTCACCGCCGAGATCGCGTCGTTGGTGTGCAGGGACGCCAGCACGCCATGGCCGGTCAGCGATGACTGCACCGCAATCTGTGCGGTCTCCAGGTCGCGGATCTCACCGATCATGATGGTGTCCGGATCCTGACGCAGAATCGCGCGCAGCGCGGTGCCAAAGCTCATGCCGATGCGCGCGTTGACCTGGATCTGGCCGATGCCGGCGAAGTCGTACTCCACCGGGTCTTCCACGGTGAGGATGTTGCTGGTGCTGCTGTCGAGCTGGCCCAGTGCGGCGTACAGCGACGTGGTCTTGCCGCTGCCGGTCGGCCCGGTGACCAGCACGATGCCGTGCGGCTGCCGGATCAACCCGGTAAACGTGGCCAGGGTGTCATCGGCCATGCCGAGTCGCTGCAGCTGCAGCCGGCCGGCATCCTTCTCCAGCAGGCGCAGCACAGCACGCTCACCATGCCCCGTCGGCACCGTGGAGACACGGATATCCAGTGGCCGGCCGCCCACACGGATCGCGATGCGCCCGTCCTGCGGCAGGCGCTTCTCGGCGATGTCCAGGTGGGCCATGATCTTGATGCGCGACACCAGCGCCGCATGCAGTGCGCGCCGGGGCTGCACCATGTCGCGCAGCGTGCCGTCCACCCGGTAGCGCACCACCGAATGGGTCTCGAACGGCTCGATGTGCAGATCGCTGGCGCCATCGCGTGCAGCCTGTGCCAGCAGCGCATTGATCATGCGGATCACCGGCGCATCGTCCTGCGCATCCAGCAGATCGGTGACCTCCGGCATGTCCTGCATCAGCCGGTCCAGGTCGACTTCGCTTTCGGCGGCACCGACCACGGCAGCGGCATCACCGCCGTCACGGTACTGCTCACCCAGCCGCTGCTGCCAGGTCGCCGCATCCAGCGCATGGAACGGCAGCGGGCCATGCCGGCGGCGCAGCTCGGCCACGGCCCACGCCGCGGTGTCGGCGGTGCCAAGCAGCACCGGTTCGCCACCGGCCTCGGACAGCATCACGCCATGGCTGCGCACCCAGGCGTACGGCAGCGGCGCGGCGGCGCTCACGGCCCGATCACCAGTTCCGGCGTGTAGCCCAGCCCGCGCAGCTGCTGCAATGCCGGGTCCAGCGTCGCCGGATCGCGCGGCAGTCGCACGCGCAGGCGCTGCCCGCTCTCGCCCGGCGTCGCTTCGGCATAGGCCTGCAGGCCCAGTGCCCGCACCTGCGCCACGCCCTGGCTGGCACGTGCCGGGTCGAGCCCCTGCGCGAACTGCACCAGCTGCGCATTGCCGTCATCGGCCGGATACAACGCTGCCAGGCTGGTGTTCTGCAGCGGCTGGCCCTGCCCGTCGCGCGCATTGCCCTGGCCGAGTACAGACAGGTCCTGCGGCGGCAGCTGTGGTGCCGACAGCGCCGGCAATGCCCAGCTCTGTACCGGCTGCGCACCGGCCTGCGCATTGCGCATGTAGTCGTAGCGGTCGCGGGTCAAACGCTGGCCGGCGGCGGGGTCACGCACCACGTGCGGGCGCAGGAACACCATCAGGTTGGTCTTGGAGCGCTTGCGCGTATCACTGCGGAACAGCGCCCCCAGCACCGGGATCCTACCCAGGCCCGGCACCGCATCACGGCCATGGCTGACGTTGTCCTCCAGCAGGCCACCGAGCACCATGATCTGGCCATCATCCAGCAGCACACTGGTATCCAGCGCACGCTTGTTGGTGATGATGCCGGCGGCACTGTTGGCACTCTGCGCATCGATGCTGCTGACTTCCTGGTAGATGTCCAGCTTCACCGTGCCGCCCTCGGAAATCTGCGGGCGTACGCGCAGCTTCAGGCCCACGTCCTCGCGCACGATGGTCTGGAACGGGTTGTTGCTGCCGCCACCGCCGTCGGTGACGTAGCGGCCGCTGACGAACGGCACGGTCTGGCCGACCATGATACTGGCCGCCTCGTTGTCCAGCGTCATCAGGTTCGGCGTGGACAGGATGTTGGCACCGCCCTTGCTCTGCAGCGCAGTGGCCAGCGCTTTCATGTTGAGGATCTGGCCGACACCGGGCAGGTTGATGGTGCCGTCGATCACGCCGATCTTCAGGCCATCCTTGGGCAGCACGTCCAGCGTGGTACGCGCGCCGGTATTGAGCCCGCTGCCGCCGGTGGCACCACCGAAGTGGGTGCCACCAAAGGTACGGCCATTGCCCAGCATCCACTGCACGCCCAGCTCAGCCGCGTCGGTCTGGTTGACCTCCACGATCAGGCTCTCGACCAGCACCTGTGCACGGCGCTGGTCGAGCTGATCAATCACCCGCCGCAGGTTGCGGTACACCGGCTCCGGCGCCGAGATCAGCAGCGTATTGGTGGCCACGTCCGCCTGCACCGAGATGCCGTTCTGGCTGAAGCCGGTGCTTCCCGCATCGATCGGGTCACGGCGGCTCGGGTCCAGGCGCTGCGATTCCAGCGCATTGCCTCCGGTCTTGGCCTGCTGCGGCTGCGACGGCTGCGTTGGCGGGGAACGATTGGCATCACCCGGCAGTGGCGTGATGCCTTCATTGCTACCCATCGCTGCTGCATCGCTCTGCCCGGCCACCACGCCACGCAGCACACCGGCCAGCTGGTTGGCCTGGGCATTGCGCAGGTAGACCACATGCAGGTTGCCGGACTCGTCCTGCGCGCGGTCCAGCTTCTCCACCAGCTGCCGCGCCAGGCGGGTACGACCGGGACTGCTGGAACGCAGCAGCACGCTGTTGCTGCGCGGGTCGGCCATCACCACCACCTTCTGGGTGGGCTCGGCGCCCTGCGCATCCAGCAGCGGCGCTACCATCGCCGCGACGTCAACGGCAATACCCTGCTGCAGCTTCACCACGTCGGTGTCCATGCCGGCCGGTGTATCGACGCTTGCGATCACCCGTGCGATGCGCTCCAAGTTGTCGGCGTAGTCAGTGATCACCAGGGTGTTGTTGCCTGGATTGGCGGTGATCGGATTGTCCGGACTGATCATCGGACGCAGCACCGCCACCAGTGCCGCCGCGTTCTCGTAGCGCAGCGCGAAGGTGCGCGTGGCGACCTCGCCGCCGGCACCACCGGTGCCGACGCGTCCTCCCAACAGCTTGGCATCGGCCTGCGGCACCACCCGGCTGACGCCGCCGTTCTCTACCACGGCGAAGCCACGCATGCGCAGTGCGCCTAACAGCAACTGGTAGGCCTGGGTACGGCTGACCGGGCCATCGGAAACCACTGTCATCTTGCCGGTCACCCGTGGGTCGACCAGGAACTGGCGGCCGGTGAAGCGTGCGGCCATGCGCAACACGCCACCGATATCGGTGTCGACCAGGTTCAACTGCACCGGCTCATCGCGGGCGTCCTGCGCCAGCACCGACGCCGGTGCGTGGGCCATGCACACGATCAAGGCCAGTGCGGCACTGCAGGCAAGGCTGCGCATCGCCCTCATGGATGGGCACCCACGTTGAGCGCCATCACGATGTTTCCGGAAATCCGCGCCGCCGGCATGTTCGCATCCCCTGTGCGTGTCAGTTGCAGCTGCTGCAGTTCGATGGCCGGATCGGCCAGCACGGGCAGCAGCCAGTTCCACAGCGCGTCAGCGGGCACCGCGTGCACCTGCAGGTGCCAACGCCCGTCGCGCGCTTCGATATGCAGTCCGTCGGCGAGGCCGGCCGACTTGATTCCATCACGCAACCCGGCCATCGTCGGGCGCTGCCCCTGCGTCTGCTGCTGGCGCTCGCGTGCCTGCAGCAATGGTGCCAGTACACGCGCCTGTGCCTGCAGCCGCGGCAGCTCGGCCTGCCAGTGCGTGCGCTGCTTCAGCAGCGGCTCCAGCCACAACATCCACAGACCCGCCACCAGCAGCGCCACCACCATCACCCACAGCATCAGCCGGTCGCGCGGCGGCAGGCGTTGCCAGCGCTGCTGCAGGCCCGCAAGTTGCCCGCCCAGCCGCAAGGTACGGGTCGTCACTGTCCCGCTCCGCGAACCCGCAGGCGTCCACCCGCTTCGCGCGCCAACAGCAAGCCCTGCGCCTGCAGCGCCTGCTGCCAGTGCTCAAGCCGCTGTGGATCATCGGCCAATGCCTGGGCGTCGGCATCCAGCTCCATGTCCAGTTGCCCGGGTTGGTAATGCAGGCTGCGCACCTGTCCCGCCAGCTCCGGAACCGCCTGCAGCGTGCCGGCCACCTGACGCTGCAGCGGCGGTAACGGCGGCGCCGGCGGTGGCACTGCAAGTGCTCGCCTTGCCTGCAACACCGGGTCCACTACATCGGTGATCTCCGGGAAGCGTGCGCTGAACTGCCGTGCCATGTCCTGCTGCAGCGCTTCACCCTCGATCCGCCAACGCGAGACCTGCAGCTGCAGGCCGAGTGCAGCCAGCAGCACTGCCGCCAATGCCAGCCCGATCGCAAGCCGCGGCGTTTTCTGGCCCGTGCCGGGCAGCGGCAATGACCAGCTTGGCAGGGGGCCACAGACCTGCCGTTCATGCGTGACGGCGGTGGCCGGCAGGCTGTCCGGCCACGCCGGCGGCACGCTGTCGATCCATTGCACGGCCTGCACCCCGGCCTGTTGCAGGCGCACGGCCAGCGCCTGCATCACCGCACAGGCGTCACGTCCGCCGCACCATTGAACGAAGCCCCGATCGCGCCCACTGCGTACCAGCAGGTGCTCGCCGCTGATCTGCAGCGTGGCATGGCCGTCCTGCCAGGGCAGCAGCAGCGGCGTCGGATACAGTGCCTGTAGCCGCAGTGCACACGAAGCCAGCAACTGCTGCGCCTGCAGAAGCGCCTGCTGGCCCAACCAGGTCACAGGAACCGTGCCGTCCGCCGCCTGAGCGCCATGGGCCAGCGCCACCTCCTGCAGGTCATCCAGCAGCATCGCCTCCACCTCGCCCTGCAACGCCGACTGCAGGCGGCGCCCGGACAACGGCGGCAGCTGCAGTTCCAGCAGGATCAGGTCGTTCGGATCGAGGCAGGCATGCACCGCAGCCTGCGGATGCCGCAGGCCCAGCGCCGCCAGCGTGTCGCGGCCATGAGCCAGCACCTCGCCCTTGTGCAGCTGCGCCCAGTCCAGCTCGCTGTCGCCGCGCAGACGTTCAAGCGCCGGCAGGCGCACCCGAAGCTGCACGTTCATGCGCCGATCCTCGTCCACACGCGCTGCACACGCACGCCATCGTCGCGGTACTCGCGCCAGAGCAGCGCGCGAAAATCAACTGCGTTGCCGTCAGCCTGCGCCTGACCGACGGCCAGGAACCACTCGCTATGGATACCCAGGGGAAGCACGGCCATCTGTTCATTGCTCAGTTGGAGTCGGTTGGCGATGTCGCCGCGATTGAGCAGCCAATGGCCAGCGTCGCGCTCACCGAGCAACGCCTGCAGCCGTGCCGGCTCGACCCCAGGCGTCACCGCCTGCAGAACGTTCAGGTCGCTGGTGTTGGCATTGACCAGGGTCTGCGCCGGCAACACCACCGTGCGCCGCGCCAGCGCCTGCAACGCCACCGGATCGACACCCGGCAGCGCCTGTTCGATCAGTGATTCGCGCGGCAGCGGTGCCTGGGCCTGGATGTCGCCGTCGCGCAGGCGCGCCTGGATGTGGTCCGCTGCCGACGCGCAGGCACCTTGGCCCAGTCCCTGCCCGGCACACAGCGCGATGAACGCGTGCCGTGCCTCAGGATCCGGCCTGCCATGTGCCAGCAGATTGCGCAGGTTGAACATCGACTGCGCATCCACAAGCTGCAGCTGCACCGGCAACGGTGCCTGCAGTTCCAACGGGCGCGCCCAGCGCCCGCTGCGCACCGTGGTCAGCTGTTCCTTTACATCCTCACGCAGCTGCTGCGCCGCACGCTCCAGCGTGGCGTCCACGGCCATGCGTACCTGCGCGCGCAGCTGGTCGCCGCGCAGCGCACGCAGCTGCGCCGACTGCCGGGTCAGCAGCGCGGTGGCAATCACAGCCACCAACGCCACCACCAACAGCGCGACGATCACCGCCATGCCACGCTGGCGGATGCACGAGACCGAACGCCTCCGGGCTGCCATCAGCGCGCCTCACAGCTGCCAGGAGCCGATATCCGCATTCCCGGCGTCGCCACCGGGCTTGCTGTCCGCTCCCAGCGAGAACACATCAATGTCGCCGTGGGTTCCGGGTACCTGGTACTGGTACGGATGGCCCCACGGATCATTCGGCAGGCGATCCAGATACGGCGTCACCGGCAATCCACCGCTGCCCTGCGGCGGCTTCACCAGCGCCTGCAGGCCCTGCTCGGCACTGGGATAGCGACCGTTGTCCAGCTTGAACAGTTTCAATGCCTGCATCAATGCGGCAATGTCCTGGCGCGCCGCCACCACGCGTGCCTGGTCGGGACGGTCCATCAACCGCGGCACGATCAATGCGGCGAGGATGCCGATGATCACCACCACCACCATGATCTCGATCAGGCTGAAACCCTGCTGCAGAGCCCTTCGAACACCCACCTGCCTTGCCATTGTTCCGCCCTCGTCATCCTGGAAGAGACCGCTGCGCCATGGTCAGCGGTGCATGTGTCAGTACGATAAACATCCGCCAGCAATTCGCTGCGCATGTGCCTGTGCAGGCGCAACACGTGCAGCCGGTGCACATGCAGACTCGAACAGATGCTGCGGCACCCTTGCCAGCGTTTCGTCGATGCAGCCGCGCAGCAACGGGTGCGCGCAGGCCTGCAGCAGGCGCACGCACTGCATCGGCGACCACGCTGTCCCATGATCGAGGCCGATGAACATCCGATAGGCCTGGTGATAGCGCAGGTCGTCGTACACCCGCTGGGCACTGCTCAGATCACGCACGACCAGCAGCAGGGCCGCGCGTTGCAGCAACCGCGCATCGCCTGCATCAAGCGGCAGCGGGCTCATGGCCGTTTCGGGCCAGGGCCGCAGCTGCAGGTCGAGGGCTCTTCGCAGCGCCATCAGTGGGTGCGTACCACAATCCAGTGCCGCCCAGCGCGCCGCATCCGCCCAGGCATCACTGGACAGCACCCAGACCCACGATTGCCCGTAGCGCTGCACGTTCAGGGGCGTATGCCGCGCCTGCTCCAGTGACCGGCTCAGGTGGCGATCCAGCTCCAGCATGCTGATCCTGCGACTGTCTGCCATCGGCGCCGCCCGTGCTCTGTGACGCGTGGTGCGTCGTATTCTGGAGAAGACGTCAGCACGGCGGGTGAAGCGACAGCGTACATGCTGCTCTGTGCGCTGCGTGGCGCTTCATCGACAACGTCATCGCAGCGTCATCTGCCTGCAGGCTTCGCGCTCCAGCCGCGGTGCTTCACCTCCGCAACGGCGCGCCAGTATCGCCACGTCGCTGCGCGCGGCAAACGCGGCCAGCGCATCGGTCATGTCCACGTCATCGCACAATGCCCCCATCGCAACGCGCAGCGCCGGCAGCTGCCAACTGTCCATCACATCGCGGGCGCCCGCCACGAACCAATGCCAAAGGCGATGGTGCAGCACCTGCTCGTGCAGCTGCGCCAGATCGTCAATGCCATGCACACCCGTCAACAGCAGAGCGCGCGCGAGCACCGCGGGTGACAACGCCCCGGCTTCAGACAGCGGAAGCGCCTGCTGCTGCAGGCGCAGCAGCATCGCCAGCGGGTGCGACTGCGGATCGAAATCCAGCAGCACCGCCTGTTGCTGCCACTGCGCATCGGACACCACGCACACCCATGGCGAGCCATAGCGATGCACCATCAGGGGCCGTCGCTGGGTGGTTTCCAGCAGCGCCGACAGATTGCGTCGCAGATCCAGCACACCGATGGTCTCGTTGCGCATCCTTGGCCTCTCCTTGCTTGCAACAGCCCTGCGCGGTGCGCACGGCCAGCGTCTTCATCTATCCAAGGACGGCAATGCCACCCGGAAAGCGACGCAGATCCAGCGACATCGTCAGTCGCAGCTGCTCCAGTGCCGCATCCGGATCATCAATTCGGAAGCGACCGCTGACGGGGGCACGCGCCAACGCCGATTCTCCCAGCAGCACCTTGCCGCGGCGGTAACGGTTGATCTCGTCCACCACCTCGCGCAGCGGTGCGCGGCGGAACACCAGCATGCCTTCGGTCCAGGCGCTCACGTCCGACGCCATGGCCTCGGCCACCACGCCGCTGAGGCGCTCGTCGTACCGGGTCTGCTGGCCGGCCTGCAGCTGCAGCCGGCCCTGCGCATGCTCGATACGGACACTGCCATGCAGGCAGGTCACCCGCACCTGGCCGTGGGTGTTGCGCACATCCAGGCGCACTGCGCCTTCATCGGCAATCACGCAACCCGGGCCGGCAAACAACGCCAGACGCAGGCCGGCCTGGGTCTCGATCGCGGCCTGGCCCTGCACCAGCTCGAAGCCTTCGCCCTGCGCGTCCGCGCGACGACGCAGGCTGCTCTGCGTATCCAGTTCGATCTTCAGCTGCGGCGAGGGCGTGATCTGCAGTCGCTCACCGGTGCCGGTATGGAAATCGGCCGTCATCGCCGTCACCGAGGGCCACAGCCCCAGCGGCGGGCGGATCGCCGCCACCACTACCAGGCTGGCCGGGGCTGCAATCGCGGCACCCAGAAAGGCGCGTCGGCTCCAGCGCTGGGCCGGCGTCGGCGCGACCGGTTGACGCGCGGTGGCGGGCAGCTGCTCGCCGGCCAGCCGCACCTGCTCCCACTGCCTGCGCGCACGGCCGAACGCTTCACGATGACGCGGGTCGGCCTCGCACCAATCACGGAACCGGCGCCCGTCGGCGGTGGTCGCCTCGCCCGAGGTCAGCCGCACCACCCACGCGTGGGCCTGACGCTCGACGGCATCCAGCGGGCGTTGCGGGCGATCGTCAGGATCCATGGGGGCTCATGCCGCTCCCGCACGCTGCGGGGTTCTGCTCGGCGTCAAAGTGTAGACGGATGCCGCCGTTCAGAACCGCACCTGGCGCCCCTGCCCGCTGCGCTCGGCCAGATAGTCCTGGGCTGCCTTCAGCTCACGCTGCACCAGCCGCAGCGACACGCCGAGGTGATCGGCGACGTCCCGCTGCTGCAGGCCATCGACGCGGATCGCCAGCAGGATGCGGCGACGGCGCTCGGGCATGCGCTGCAGGAGGCCGACCATGTCTTCCAACGCGAAGTCCAGTTCGGCCGCCTGCGCCGGGCCGGGTGCAGGGTCGGCCAAGTCCATCAGCGTATCCACCTCCTCCAGGCTCAGCAGGCGGTGGTCTGCACGTTGGCGATCGATCACGGTATTCATTGCCATGCGCAGCAGGTAGGCCGCGGGGTTCTGTACGGCGTCCAGGCGGTCACGCCGCACGCTCAGGCGCATCCAGGTGTCCTGCAGCGCGTCGCCGGCCAACTCTTCCGAGCCCAGCTTGCGCACCAGCCGGCGCTTCAGCTCATCGTAGGCACCCAGAAGGTGGTCCATCAGGTCAACTGCCCCAGCCGTACCGTCGCTCATGTTCGAATCCTTGAAGTCATGGAAGGGGCGCGCGCCGGCCACAGTCGTGGTCGGCGCCGGAAGGTCGGATCTGCAGCGTTACCGGCTGCGGCAGCGCGGCGGCCTCCGACGCCAGCACCAGGCCCTGCATCGCCTGCAGCAGGCGTGCATCGCGGCGTGCGCTGCCACTGCCCGACAGCAGCTCGGGCGCATGCACCTGGCCTTCGCTGTCAACATGGAAACGCAGCGTCGCGGCATAGCGGCCGGGCGCAATCTCGGGGTCGTCACAGAACGCCGCACGCAGCCGCTGCTGCAGCCCGCCGTAGCGACGCCGACGTTCGGCCTCAGGAAGTTCCGCGCCAACACCGGGTTCGGCAGCCAAGGGCGTGCTCCGGCGCAGCACCACACGCTGCTCGCCGATCACCTCGGCCTCGATACCGGAGCCCTGCAACAGCACCTGTAACGCAGGCAGCGGCGCCAGGCTGGCGCGCAGCGCATGGCTGCTGCGGCCTGAGGCCAGGTCGCCCGGGTACATCACCGACCACCCGCTGATGACGCTGAAGCGCTCGACCGCCTGTTCCAGCGGCAGCGCGGGGATGTCGTAGGCATGAACAGCGTCCTGCGCGGCAGTGGAAAAGGACAGCAGCAGCCATGCGGCGATGGCCACCTTCCAAGTTCTGACCGCGTGGTGTCCATTCAGCCCCCTGACGTAGAACACATGACCCTCGGCAGCGACAGCAGCTGCAGTGGACGCGCACCACGACCGGCACCCCGGCCCGCGCGCGACCCGCAAGCGGGCTCAAACCGTACCGGTGCCAGATGTCATTGCGATGACCGCCGCCACGGCTGACGCCGAGGCAGACTCCGTGGAGCCAGTCATGCATCAGGAATCAATGAACCGAGCAGATTCATCTGCGCACGGGATCCGACCCCGACAGATCGCAGGAAGCTGTCAGGCGGCGGGGCGGTATGGCCAGGCAGGAC